>JALSSE010000024.1 GCA_026984415.1 Hydrogenothermaceae bacterium
TATTTAAGAAATATATAGAAGAGGGTTATTAGCCCTCTTTATTTTCAAATAAAAATTTATTTACAGGTTCATCATTTTCTTTAACATCTTTTAAGGAGACTTTAATTCTACCCTGTTCGTCTATATCAATTACTTTAACTTTGACAATATCCCCAACTTTTAAAACATCTTTTGCAGATTTTGTTCTCTCTTTTGCAATCTGTGAAACGTGTAGTAGTCCAACTTTACCTGGTAGTATTTCAACAAAAGCCCCGTAATCTTCAACCCTTACAACTTTACCTAAATAAACTTCACCTTTTTCAACATCCATTATAAGTTCATTTATCATTTCAATGGCTCTGTCTGCGTCTGTTTTATGGACAGCGTAAATTTTAACTAAACCGTCCTGTTCTATGTCTATTTTTACCCCTGTTTCTTCAATAATTTTCTTAATATTTTTTCCAGCAGGTCCAATAATTACAGAAACTTTTTCAGGTAAAACCCTTAAAGTAACCACAGAAGGAGCAAAAGGAGAAATTTCTTTTTTCGGTTCAGGAATTGCTTCATACATTAGTTTTAAAATATGTAAACGTGCAACTTTTGCTTTTTCCAGTGCAGTTTGTAGTATTTCTTTGTTTAACCCTTTTATTTTAATGTCCATCTGGATTGAAGTAACTCCATCTTCAGTTCCAGCAACTTTAAAATCCATATCTCCAAGGTGGTCTTCATCTCCAAGTATATCAGTCAATACAACGAATTCATCTTCTTCTTTTAAAAGTCCCATTGCTATTCCAGAAACGTGCTTTTTCATAGGAACCCCTGCATCAAATAGAGCAAGAGAACCACCACATACAGTAGCCATAGAAGTTGAGCCGTTAGATTCTAATATGTCAGAAACTACTCTTATTACATAAGGAAATTCTTCTTCAGGGGGTATTAAAGGTTCTAATGCCCTTTCTGCTAAATTCCCATGTCCAATTTCCCTCCTTGAAGGTGGTCTTGGCGGTCTTGCTTCACCAGTTGAGAATGGAGGGAAGTTGTAATGGAGCATAAATCTTTTGTAAACTTCTCCTTTTTCAATACTTTCTTCCAACTGTTCTTCACCGGGAGCTCCAAGGGTAACAGTAGCAAAAGCCTGAGTTTGACCTCTTGTAAATATAGCTGAACCGTGAATTCGTGGGAAAAGACCAGTTTTTATCCAAATAGGTCTAATTTCATCTGGTTTTCTTCCGTCAATTCTTACCTTTTCTTTTAAAACTTTTTCTCTCATTACTTCACTTGTAATTTCCTTGTAAAGTGAAGCAGCTTTTCTGAGGAGTTCTTCTGGTATTTCTAATTTCTCAACTAATTCATCAAAAATTTCTGAAAGTCTTTTATTCCTCTGTTTTTTATCTAAAATAGAAAATGCTTCTTTTACCTTTCCATAAACTTCTGATTTTATCTGTTCTTTTAACTTTTCTTCTTCTTCATCAATTTCAATGGTTATTTTTTCCTTCCCAACCTGTTCCCTTAATTGTTCCTGTATGTCTATTAGCTTTTGAAGTTCCTTGTGTCCAAATAAAATAGCCTCTAAAACATCTTCTTCAGAAACTTCTTTTGAGCCACCTTCAACCATTACTATGGCATCTTTTGTTCCGGCAACAACTATGTCCAAATCTGACTTTTCTCTTTCTTTGTAGGTAGGGTTTGGTACAAATTCACCATCAATTCTACAAACTCTAACGCCAGCTATAGGTCCTTCAAAAGGTGCCTCAGATATATGTAAAGCAGCCGAAGCTCCTACAATAGCAAGAACATCTGGGTCGTGCTGGTCATCAGCAGATACTGTCATTGCAGTTATGATTACATCGTTATAAAAACCTTTTGGAAATAAAGGTCTTATTGGTCTATCAATTAGTCTTGAAATAAGGATTTCTCTATCTGATGGCTTTCCTTCCCTTTTAACAAAACCACCGGGGATTTTTCCATAGGCGTATGTTTTTTCTCTGTAATCTACCATTAAAGGAAAGAAATCTATATCTGCCTGTGGTTCTTCTGCCATTGTGACAGCTACAAGTACAGCTGTATCTCCCTGTCTTACAATTACCGCTCCATTTGCCTGTTTTGCAAAATATCCAGTTTCAATGGTAAATGGATAGCCGTTTATTTCGGTTTGGACTTTTACCCCTTCGATATTTTCCATTTATTTTCTCCCAGTAGATTCTCTAATACCGAGAGCTTCCACAATAGCCTGATATCTTTCTGGATAGTTGTCCTTTAAGTATTTTAATAATTTTCTTCTTTTGTTAACCATTCCAATTAATCCTCTTCTGGAATGGACATCTTTTTTATTTGCTTTTATATGCTCTGTAAGATTTTTAATTCTTTCTGTTAAAACAGCTATTTGCACTTCTGGAGAGCCTGTATCTCCTTCGTGTCTCGCAAACTTTTTAATAATTTCTTGCTTTTTCTCAAAAGTGATTGACATTAAGTAGAACCTCCTAATATTTAAATTTAATCAAGTGGATATTATAACATATTTTTGTATTTTTGAAATGAGAGATTTATGTCAGATTTTAATCTAAAACGTGTTTATCCAAAATGAAACAGATAAAATTACCTTTAAAGATTATCTGGTCTTTTTGATTTTTTCCGATTACTTCAACTTTTCTTTTTTTACCTTCTTTTGAAATAACTATACCTTCAAAATAAAGTATTTCTCCAGCTTTTGTTGGTTTTAAAAATTTTACTTCTGCACTTCCAAGGACAACATTTGGATGATTAACAGAAAGCATAGCACAGTAGTCAGCTGCTCCAAAGATAAATCCACCGTGGACTAAACCTTTTTCATCAGTAGACATTTCTTGTGTTGTTTTTAGTTCAACTGAAGCAAATTTATCATCTTCAACAGATAACGGTTTTCCACAAAGGCTTTTATTTATCTTTTGATGTGTTTTTATTACCATTACTCACCTTTAATTAAAAAGGCTGGTTTCCCAGCCCTTATTTTTATAAAGATTTATAACAAAACCACCAGTCAAAACATTCTATTTCACCTGCTTTGGATTTTTCAAGTCTATCTTCAACTTTCTTAACATCATCAGCAGGAGGAATAATAACTTTATCTCCTATTATCTCGTTATGAGGCCAGTTTGCAGGTGTTGCAACTCCGTATTTGTCAGATGTTTGTAAAGCATTTATTGCTCTTAATATTTCGTCAATGTTTCTTCCAATTTCTTGTGGATAGTAAAGTATAAGTCTTATTACACCTTTGTCATCTACTACAAATACAGACCTTACAGTGTTTGTTCCTTTATTTGGATGAATCATACCTAATTTTTTTGCAACTTCACCCATGTCGTCTGCAATTACTGGAAATGTAATTTCAACTCCTCTGTTTTCTTTAATCCATTCTATCCATTTAATATGGGAGAAAACCTGGTCAACAGAGAGACCAATAAGTTCGCAATTTAATTTTGCAAATTCTTCTTTTTTACTTTGAAAATCAATAAACTCTGTTGTACAGACTGGAGTAAAGTCTGCAGGATGACTAAAAAGAACAAACCATTTACCTTTAAAATGGTCAGGTAAACTAATTTCACCCTGTGTTGTTTTTGCCTTTAGTTCTGGAAATTTTTCTCCAATTAACGGAATTCTGCCGATTGCTTCTTCCATTTTTTCTAACCTCCTTAATGAATTTTTAATATATTTATAACTTAATACCAAAATAAATTTTAGTCAATATTTATAAAAATATTTTAGTCAAATTAATATAAAACTTTTTAAAAAGTCAATTACATTTTTCAGATAAGGATTTGAAATATAAAGATTTTAGAAAATTCTAAATAAGTTAAACCTAAAACGAAAAACTTCTGTTCGTAAAATAAAAAACCACTTGATAATAATCATAGACCTTTAATTTTTAAGATAATATTCTAATAACCTAATTTTTATTAAGGAGAGGATATGGAAATATATCTTCCTATTGCAAATTTATACATAAACATTTTTTACATTCTAATTTTGGGAATAGTTGTTGGTTTCTTTTCAGGTTTACTTGGGATTGGTGGAGGAATTATCCTTAATCCAGCGTTGATTAAAATGGGAATACCTCCAATAGTTACAGTAGGAACTTCTATATCCCAGATGGTTGGTGCAACTGTTTCTGGATTTTTAGCCCATTTGAAATTAAAAAATATTGACTTAAAAATGGGCTGGATAATGGTTTTATCTGGCTTTTTTGGTGGTGGAATAGGTGTTATCCTTGCAAAGTATCTTGAAGAACTTGGACATTTTAGGGCTGTTGTCCTTTCATTTTATGCATTTTATCTTGGTTTTATTGGAATAACAATGCTTATTGATTTTTTTACACACAAAGAGAAAAAATCTGAAAATTTCTTTATTAAAAAATTTAAAAATTTACCTTTTCAAGTCCAATTTCAATTTACAAAAACATCAATATTAGTTCCTGTTGGGATTGGTTTTGTTTCTGGATTTTTAGCTGCTATTATGGGCGTCGGTGGTGGATTTGTTGTAATTCCAGCCCTTATGTACCTTGCAAATTTTCCTGTTAATAAAGCTGTTGGTATGAGTTTGTTTCAGATGATTTTTGTTACTTCATTTTTAACTTACTTTCACGCTACTGTTAATTTTGGTGTTGATGTTGTGTTGAGTTTGCTTTTAATGACAGGCTCATCTTTTGGTGCTGTTTTTGGTGCTGCAGTTGGACAGAAATTAAATAAAAGATATACAAAACTTATACTTGCTTTACTGGTTTCAATTGTTTCTGTTTTGAGTTTTTATCAGCTGTTTTTTGAAAAAGGGAAAGAAAAAGGAGAATTAAATATAGCCCATAATTTTATATCTGATTTTGCTGTTAATCATCCATCAATTTACGCTATTGCAGTTATTATAATAAGTTTAATTGCTGGTATTATAATTAGTTCAATTACCCATAGACTAAAAGTATTAATAGAGATATATTTAGAAAAAGAGAAAATAAAAAAGGAAGAATCTTGAAAATAGGGTGGATTGATTTTTTAAACACTTTACCTTTTGAATTTTCAGAGGAAAATAATAATTTTGAAATTGTTAAAGGTTTACCTTCAGAGATAAATAACCTATTAAGAAATGGATTAATAGATGCTGGATTTATTTCCTCTGCTGAATATATAGAAAATTTTAATAACTATCTTATTCTGCCTGATTTATCTATATCTTCCTATAAAAATGTCCAGTCTGTTGGTATATTTTCAAATAAACCATTGGAAGAAATAGAAATTATTCACCTATCAACTGCTTCAAAAACCTCCCGTCTTCTTACAAAGATTGTGTTC
>JALSSE010000025.1 GCA_026984415.1 Hydrogenothermaceae bacterium
CCTTAAAACAGCCCCTTCATAAATTGCATCAAAAAACTGTTTTTTATCAATAGTTCCAAATTTTTCTAACCTTTCCTTTACAGCTTCTTCAAGGTATATAATCATGACTATTGCCGTTTCGGCAGCGACCCCAAGGAGTGCGAGAAATCCAACAACAACAGCTATACTCATATTAAAATGCAGGTAATCTATGTACCATAGCCCACCAAGCATAGCAAAAGGTATTGATAGAAGAATAATAAATGTGTTTTTTATCTCTTTAAATGTTATAAACACCAATAAGAATATAATTACAAGGGTAAGAGGAATTATATACATTAATCTCTGTTTTGCATGTTCAAGGTACTGGCTTTGTCCTGCCCATTCTATAAACATACCATTTGATATATTCAATTTCTGTAAAACAGAACCTGCCTTTTTAACATATTCATCAGGGGTTATATTTTGCTGTGGAGTTATGTAAATAAATACAACTTTCATTCCTTTTTCTGATTTTATAATTGAAGGTGCTTCATCGTAATAAACGTCTGCAACTGATTTTAAAGGAATCCCTCTGTTTAGTGGTGTAGGAATTATCAAATTTTTTAAACTTTCTATATTATTTCTGTAATCCTGTGGAAATCTTAAAAGAACTGGGTATCTTTCAAGTCCTTTATAGAAAGTGGATACTGGCATTCCACCAATTGCAGATTGGATAACAGTTTCTACATCTTCTGTTGTTAATCCGTATCTGGCAAGTTTTTCTTTATGGATTTTAATATTTAGGAAATAACCCTGAGCAACCCTATCAGCAAATACAGATAGACTTTCAGGCATTTTTTGTAATGCTTTTTCTATTTTTGTTGCTGTTTCCTGTAATTTTGTTAAATCATCCCCGTAAAGTTTTATTCCAAGTGGTGTCCTTATGCCTGTTAAAAGCATGTCTATACGGCCTCTAATTGGATAAGTCCAGCTATTTGTTAATCCGGGAACTTTTAGTTTTTCTTCCATTTCATTCATTAAAGACTGGTAGGTAACCCCTTCTCTCCAGTATTTTTTAGGCTTAAAAGTTATTATTGTTTCTATCATTGAAAGTGGAGCAGGGTCTGTTGCTGTTTCAGCTCTTCCAGCTTTGCCGAAAACTGTGTCAACTTCAGGGAAAGAGGCAATTATTTTGTCTGTAAGCTGGGTAAGCTCTTTAGCCTGTGTAATTGATATTCCATAAGGGGTAACAGGCATATACATAAACGTTTGTTCGTTTAACATAGGCATAAATTCCCAGCTGAGATTTTTATAAAGTGGATAAACAAATCCTATCGCAACAATTGCCAGTATAATCACTATATACCTTAACTTTAAGGTGAGTTTTATAAGTGGAGAGTAAATTTTTATCAAAATCCAGTTTAGAGGGTTTTTATTTTCAGAAATAATTCTTCCCTTTATAAACCATATCATAAGTATGGGAACTAATGTTACAGCGAGAACAGATGCAGCAAGCATTGTAAATGTTTTTGTGAATGCAAGAGGCTTAAAAAGCATACCTTCCTGACCTGTCAGTGCAAATACAGGTAAAAAAGAAACAACAATTAATAAAAGTGCAAAAAATATTGGTCTTCCAACCTGTTTAGAAGCTACTACTATTGCTTTTATTCTTTCTTCATTTGTATAACTTCCTTTTTCTTTTCTCAGATGTTCTAAATGCTTGTGGGCATTTTCTACCATAACTATTGCAGCATCTACCATTGCACCAATTGCAATTGCAATTCCACCTAAAGACATAATGTTAGAGGTTATTCCTAACATTTTCATAAAAAGAAACCCAATTACAACTGCAAGGGGAAGTGTTATAAGAATTACGAGGGAACTTCTTATATGGAAGAGAAAAAGTCCTACTACTATCAAAACGATTAAACTTTCTTCAAAAAGTGTTCTTTTTAATGTGTTTATAGCTTTTTCTATTAGTTCAGAGCGGTCATAGGTTGTAATAATTTTTATGTCTTTTGGAAGACTGTTTTTTAGTTCTTTTATTTTTTCTTTTATATTTTGAATAACTCGATAGGCATTTTCACCAAACCTCATAACAACAATTCCACCTACAGTTTCACCAAGACCATTTAAGTCAGCCATTCCTCTTCTATTCATAGGGACAAGCTCAACTCTTCCAATATCTTTTATCCTTATTGGAATTCCATTTTTATCTGTTTTTATTGTGATGTTTTCAATTTCTTTTAAGTTTTTAAGATAACCAAGCCCCTGAATGATGAATTCAAATCCGTTTATTTCTATTAACCTACCACCTGTGTCATTATTGTTCATTTTTAAAGCTTTTAAAATCTGTTTTAGAGAAATGTCGTAAATTCTTAATTTTTTAGGATTTACAGTCACCTGATAACCTTTAACAAAACCGCCTATTGAAGCAACTTCAGAAACACCATCTACACCTAAAAGTCCGTATCTTAAATACCAGTCCTGAAGTGTTCTAAGCTGCCATAGATTTCTTTTTGCAGAATACAGAGCATACTCAAAAACCCATCCTACCCCTGTTGCATCTGGACCTAAAGTAACTTCAGCCGTTTTTGGTAGTTTGTCTTTTATCTGGGAAAGATATTCTAAAACCCTGCTCCTTGCCCAGTAAATATCTGTTCCTTCTTTAAAAATTACATAAACTGCCGATGTTTCAAAAGATGATATACCTCTAACGGTTTCAATATTTGGAGCTGACAAAAGTGTTGATACAATTGGGTAAGTTATCTGGTCTTCAATAACTGAAGGAGATTGTCCCTGCCATTTTGTAAAGACTATTACCTGTGGTGGAGAAAGGTCAGGGATTGCATCTAAAGGTGTTGTTTTTACAGCCCAGATTGAAGCTCCTAAAACTATTAAAACCCCTGTAAGAACCAGTATTTTATTTTTTATAGACCATTCAATTACTTTTTCTATCATTTCTCTATTCCCTTAATGGTGGTGGTGTACCATAGGTTTTTGTTTCTCACCAGATTTTCTGTATTTTCCTCTAAGCTGTGCGTCAGCATCTAAAAGGAAAAGTGCAGAATTTGCAACAACCATTCCTTCATGAACTCCGTCTAAAATTTCATAAATCCCATCAACATACCTTCCTAATTTTACGAATACAGGTTCAAAAATTCCTTTTTCTTTCTGGTAAAAGACTATCTGCCTTTTTCCTGTATTTATTACTGCTGTTTCAGGTAGACACAACGCTTTTCCAAGTGGTATCTTCAGATAAATATTAGAGTACATTCCCGGAACAAATTTATAATCTGGATTTGGAATTATAAGCCTTACATCTCTTACCCTGTTTTTCTTGTCCATCATTGGATAAACGTAATCAACAACCGCATTTACCATTTTGTCAGGGTAGGCTTCAAAATGAACCATAACTTTTTCACCTTCTTTTATAAAGGGAATATCCTGTTCGTAAATTTTGGCAATTAACCATAAATTTTTATGTTTAGCAACCCTTAAAACAGGTTTTCCAGCTTTAACTTCTGAACCAAGATTTATAAACTTTTCCATTATCCATCCATCGTAAGGTGAATAAAGGGTAAGGGTTTTCATAACTTTTTTTGTTTTTTTCAGTTCTTCAATCTGTTCATCAGTTATGTCCCAGTATCTCAACCTTTTATAAGATGCTTCGTACATTTTTTCTGCTGTTTTTTTAAGTGTTGGGTTGTCTGCTTTTTCCATTTCCTTGTAGTAATCATAAGCATTTAAAAATTCTTCCTGTGCAGAAACAAGCTCTGGACTGTAAACTGTAAGTAATGGCTCCCCTTTCTTTACAAATTTTCCTGTGTAGTCGGCGAAAAGTTTTTCTACATATCCATCAATTTTAAAAGTTATATCTTTTACATCTGTTTCTGGATGTTCTAAATCTCCATAAGTCTCTATGGTTTTTATAAGAAGTTCTCTTTTAACAACTGTGGTGTCTATATTTAAAAGCTGTTCAACTGTAAATGGCGATACAGGATTGTCTGTTGGTTTCGGAAGCTCAGCTGATTGTACCTCTGTGTTTTCAGCTTCAAAAAATTCTGGTATTTTTACTTTATCTTTTAATTCAGGTGATAGTCCTACAAAAATCCCTACTGTAAAAGTTATTATTAAAGCAATAACAAATATAACAATAAATTTCAGCTTCATTACAGTTCTCCTGTTAATTCTTTTATGTTGGTTAGAGAAACATTAAAGTTGTAAATTTCATCTATTTTTTTCAGTTTTACTGCTAAAATCTGCTTTATTGCATTAAGCACATCTAACATATTCTTTTTACCTACTTCATACTCAGAAATTACCGCTTCAAAGTTTTTTTCTGTTTGCAGTTCAAGTAAATTTTTAAATAAACTGTAAGTTTCCTGCGAAGATAAACATTTGTAAAACTCTTCTTCAAGTTTTCCATTAAGTTCGTTTAACCTATTTTCAAACTGTTTTTTTACAGATAATTTTTTGTAATTAAACTCTAAAACTTTATTATCCTGTCTTTTCTTTTTCCAAAGGGGAATGTTAAAGGCAACTCCAAATGATATATAGTCATAAAAAGATTGACGGTAGGCATAATTAAAAAACATTTTAAAATCTGGATAGTAATCTTTTTTAGCTAATTTTAAAGAGGTGTTTTCTTTTTCTACTAATTTTTTTATAGACATTAATTCTGGATTTTGTTCCTCTAATTTTTTTGATAAAAATGAAAGATTTGAAATAATCTCAGGTTCTTCAGGTTTTATGCTGACTTCTTTTACCTCAGCATTTACTACTTTTTTAAGCAGTGCTAATTTTTGTTCTTTTAAATGTTTTAAGAATATTTCTTTTTCTAAAAGCTGTGTGTAATAAACCTGTGCATTTAGAACATCTCCCTGTGTTGATTTTCCTACTGCGTAAAGTGTATTTGAAAGCTTTATAGTCTGTTCAACTATATCTTTGTACTTATTTATTATTTTTAATTTTTCCTGTATATTCCATATAGAGTAAGAAAGGTTGTAAATGTCCCTTTTTATTTTCAGCTCTGTTGCTTTTAACTTATAGTAAGTTGAATCGTAAAGTTTTTTAACTATCTCCTGTTTTAAGTCTAATTTTCCAGAGTAGGGAACTTTTTGAGAAAATCCAAACATAATGTTTTGCATAGGTTCAATTGTCCTGTTAAACGGCTGGTTAAATAATTGTATGTCGTTTATACTTATTGAAACTACAGGGTCATCTAAACTTCCTTCAAACTTTTCTTTAGCCTGATAAGATTTTAATTGGTTTTGTATAGATTTAAGCTCAGGATTT
>JALSSE010000026.1 GCA_026984415.1 Hydrogenothermaceae bacterium
TTTGAGCAAATGCACGGGACAGGAACTCCAGAAGATTTAAATGAGTATTTAGAATTTTTAAACAGAAAAACCTTATAAGAGTTTTAATATAAAGAATTATAAAATAAACAAAGAATTATGGAAGTAGGAGTATGTTTTGAACAACTTAAAAAAAATAATAAAGTATCTTTATGAAGATATTCTATATTTTATTTCTAAAATCTTTCCAAAAGATAAAAACTTATGGTTGTTTGGTGCATGGTTTGGTAATTCTTTTAATGATAACTCAAAATATATGTATCTTTATGTTTTAAAAAACCATCCAGAGATAAAAGCTTACTGGATTACAAAAAATGACAAGGTTTATAAAGCTTTAAAAAAATCAGGACTACCTGTTGTCAAACAAAATTCCTTAAAGGGTTTAATTTTAGGATTAAGAGCAAAAGTATACATTATGTCTACAAGTGTTGGTGATATAAGGGGTAGTTTATATACAAAAAAGAATTTAGGAGTTCAGTTATGGCATGGAATTGGTATAAAAAAAATAGGGTACAGCACAACTTTTGGAAGCATTCCACCTTTTTGGGAAATAAAGAAAAAAATATTTCCTTTTATGGCTAGTTTATATAATTATGATATCGTAATATCAACATCTAAACTATGGCAAAAAAGATTTTCTGAAGCTTTCAGACTTCCTGAAGAAAATATTCCAATAACAGGACAGCCGAGGTGCGATATTTTTTATCAAAAGAAACCACAAAAAAAGGATTATATACAGATACTTTTCACTCCAACCCATAGAAAACAGGGACATGGTGAAATAAAATCTATTTTACCTTCAGAAGAAGAATTGTATAAAATAAATGAATTTTTAAAAGAAAAAAATGCTATTTTAAAAATGAAGCTACATTTTTATGATATGAAATTTCTTCCTAAAAACATAAATTTTTCTAATATTCAAGTAGTAGACTTTGACCCACTGTACGACATACAAGAAGAACTTTTAAATACAGATATTCTACTGGTAGATTACTCAGGAATTTATTTTGATTTCTTACTTTTAGATAGGCCTGTTGTTTTTACTGCATTTGATATTGAAGATTATCAAAAGGAAGACCAAGGTTTTTATGAGCCATTTGAAGACGTGGCAGCAGGGAGAATAGCAAAAAACTGGGATGAAGTTTTAGACGGAATAGAAGAAGCTATTAACGAACCTGATAAATATAAGAAAAAAAGAAAAGAAGTAAGAGATAGATACTGGGATTTATCTATTCAGAATGGAAATTCTGCGAAAAGGGTATTTGAAGTAATAATAAAACATCCGAAAATGAATAAATGAAAGTAAATATAAAATCAATATTTAAAGATAAAGATAAAAAAGTTTTATTATCTAACTTTATATCATTATTTGTATTGCAAGGAGCAAATTATATATTACCATTGATTACACTTCCTTATTTAGTTAGAGTTTTAGGTGCTGAAAAATTTGGAATAATAGCTTTTGCACAGGCTTTTGTTGCTTATTTTGGCATTTTAATAGGTTATGGATTTGAATTATCTGCAACAAAAGAAATAGCAGAACATAGAGAAAATAAGGAAAAAGTTATAGAAATCTTTAGTTCTGTAATACTAATTAAATTTTTAATTATGCTTTTTTCTCTTTTAGTTATGTCCCTAATTATTTTTTCTTTTGATAATTTTAAAAAAAACTGGTTAATTTTTTATTTTACATTTGGAGTTCCTATTGGAAGAATATTATTTCCTGTATGGTTCTTTCAGGGAATGGAAAAGATGAAATATATAACATTTTTAAATATTACAGCAAAAGTAATTTTTACTATTTTTATATTTGTTTTTATCAGAGAGGCATCAGACTATCTATACGTTCCTTTAATAAACTCGGCAGGTTTTTTTGTAGCAGGAATTATTGCCATGTGGATTATATTTAGAAATTTTAATATGAAATTCATTATTCCACCTTTCAAAACAATTTTTTACCATTTTAAAAATAGTACTCAATTTTTTCTATCAAGATTATCTGTTTCTATTTATACATCTACAAATACTTTTGTGTTAGGACTTTTTACAACACACGAAATGGTAGGTTATTACGCAGTAGCAGAAAAACTATACCAGGCATTTCATCAGCTATACCATCCACTTGTAAATACTTTATATCCTTATGTTGCTAATAAAAAGAATATATCTTTATTCAAAAAAATATTTAAAATTGCAAACTTATTTAATTTAATTCTTTTTATTATAGTTTTTCTTTTAGCAGGTGAAATTATTAAGATAATATTCGGTGATAATTTAGATTATTCTGTTAATGTGTTTAAAATATTAATTTTAACTTTACCAATAGTAGTACCTTCTATGTTAATTGGATACCCATTTTTAGCTGCTATGGGATTTCCAAAATATGCTAACAATAGTGTTATTTTTAGCTCTATTTTACATATTATTGGACTTGGAATTTTAATTCTGCTAAATCTTGTAAATATTTATACAGTTGCTTTTATGGTAATTATTACAGAAAGTTTTGTTCTATTTTACAGATTGTATGGTATTTTTAAAGAAAAATTACCACTTTTTACAGAATAATATGCCAGAAAGCCCATTTTTTTTAAAAAAGAGTGAATGGCAGAGAGTTTCGTTAGAAACTCTCCAAACCTTTTTAATCGTTTAATTTGCTATAATTAGCATAGAGGTTTTCAATATGTCTGCAAATATCCAAAAACGACAAAAAATAAAAGAAAGTTTAAAAAAAACCAGAGAGAAAAGAAAAAATCAGATAGCTAATGTATATCAGCTTAAAATCTCATACTCCAATCTAAACAAACAGCAAAAACAATGGCTTGAAAAAGTATTTTTAGAAGCGAAATGGCTTTATAACTACTGCATTGCAGATATAGAAAACAGATTAAACCCAGAAACAGAAAAAAATTTAATATTAGATGTAAAAACACCAGATGGATTTGAAGAAAGAGAAATAAAATGTTTATCATCACAAATGAAACAGGGGATATTAGATAGAATAAAGAAAAATTTATCAGACCTATCAAAAGCAAAACAAAAAGGAATAAAAGTAAGAAAACTAAAGTTTAAATCACAGGTTAGAAGCATACCATTGAAACAAAACAATATAACATTCAAAATATTAAAAGATAAAAACAGAATAAAACTACAAGGATTAAAAAAGCCTGTTAGAGTATTAGGATTACACCAACTGCCAGAAAACTGTGATACAGCAAAAGCAGAATTGATTAAAAAACCAGATGGATACTACATATATCTAACCTGCTATATAGATAAAGACCAGCAAAAACAAGAAAAGATAAACAAACCAATAGGAATAGACTTTGGAATAAAACATCAGTTAACCTTATCAAATGGAATAAAGATAAACTACAAAATAACAGAAACAAAAAGATTAAAAAGACTACAGAAAAAATTATTCCGTCAAAAGAAAGGAAGCAAAAACTATCAAAAAACAAAACATAAAATACAAAAGGAATACCAAAAAATCTACAACAAAAGAAAAGACATACAGAACAAAATAATATCACTGCTAAAAAAGTATGAATATGTATTAATCCAAGAAGAACAGATAAAAAATTGGCACAGTGGACTGTTTGGAAAGCAAATACAGGCAACAGGTATAGGGGCAATAATCTCAAGGCTAAAACAAAGCCTTGAAACCCTTATACCTGTATACAGATATGAAGCAACAACAAAGGTATGTAGTAGATGTGGAAACAAGAAACAAGACATAACCCTATCAGACAGAACCTATAAGTGTAAAAGTTGTGGACTGGTAATAGATAGAGATTTAAACTCTGCAATAAACATACTTAAAATAGGACTGCACAAAGTGGAGAAAACCACTATAAAAAACCTACCTACGGACTGTGGGGATGTAAAGCCTGTGGAGAAGTCAGCCACTGCACGGATACTTGGGAGTAATCCCTATATTCGTGTAAGCTATGCCTCTGTGAAGCAGGAAGCTCGGGTTTTTAAACCCGAGAGGATGTCACGAAATGATATAATAAAAATAAAAAGGGGAAATAAAATGAAAGGAATAATTTTAGCTGGTGGTAGTGGAACAAGGTTATATCCAATTACTATTCCAACAATAAAACAACTTTTACCAATTTACGACAAACCAATGATTTATTATCCACTTGCAACACTTATGCTTGCAGGAGTAAGGGACATTTTGATAATCTCAACTCCAAAAGACCTTTCAAGATTTCAAGATTTATTTGGAGATGGAAGCCAGTTAGGTCTAAACTTTAGTTATGCTGAACAGGCTGAACCAAGGGGAATAGCAGAAGCTTTAATTATAGGAGAAGAATTCATAAACAACGATAACGTATGGCTTGTATTGGGGGATAACATATTTTTTGGACATGGATTACCTGATTTACTCCACGAAACATCTCAGCAAAAAGAAGGTGCAACAGTATTTGGCTATTACGTCTCTGACCCTGAAAGATATGGGGTAGTTGAATTTGATGAAAATGGGAAAGTTATATCAATAGAAGAAAAACCAGAAAAACCAAAATCAAACTATGCAATTACAGGACTTTACTACTACGACAGTGAAGCTCCAAAAATTGCTAAAAACCTGAAGCCTTCCCACAGAGGAGAAATAGAAATTACAGACCTTAACTTAGAATACTTAAAAAAAGGTAAATTGAATGTTAAGCTTATGGGAAGGGGTTTTGCATGGCTTGATACAGGAACACACGATTCTTTATTAGATGCTTCAGACTTTGTAAGGATTGTAGAGCAGAGACAGGGATTAAAAATAGCCTGTATTGAAGAAATAGCTTACAGACTTGGATATATAAATGCCGAACAATTAGAAAAACTTGCACATCCTTTAAAGAAAACAGGATACGGCAAATACTTATTAAAGATTATTGATGAGTAAATCAAAAAAAGTAAGACTTTCTAAAAACGAAATAGAAATCATAAAAAATACAATAAAAAAGTACGACCCTGATGCAAAAATAATAATTTTTGGAAGTAGAGCTGACCTTTCAAAGAGAGGTGGAGATATAGATATCCTTGTTGTATCTAAAAAGATTGATTACAATGTAAGGAGAAAAATACGTGTTGAACTGTTGCTAAAGCTTGGAGATAGAAAAATAGATATTATAGTTACAGATAATCCAGAGGAATCAGAATTTACAAAACTTGCATATAAATATGGAGTTGAAATTTGAAATTAG
>JALSSE010000027.1 GCA_026984415.1 Hydrogenothermaceae bacterium
TAATGTTTCAGCAACATCTTTTAAAGTTTTATCTCCAATTGTATGTCCGTATGTATCATTTACTTCTTTAAAAAAGTCGATATCAATAAAAATGAAAGAAAGGGGTATTTTTGATGTTTTATACTTTTCAATCAGTTTGTTAACAGCTTCATCAAAAGCCCTTCTATTTAACAAACCTGTTAAATGGTCTAAATTGGCTTCTTTTTTAGTCTCTGTCAGCTCATCTTCTAATTTTTTTATTTTGTCAGCCTGTAATTTTATTTTACCTTTAAAAAACTCGTTTTGCTCTTTAAGTCCCCGTAATTCATTTAAAATTTCAACTAATATCTCTTTTGTTGATTCATCTTCTGTTTTTTCGTGTTTTTTCTCAATTTCAGTTTCTTTTTTAGTAAGATTTTTCTGATAATCGTCAATATTACTGATTATTTCCTCTACTTCCCTCTGCACTGTAAATAAAATATTTTTAAATGTAATTCTTGTAAGAGTATTTTCTTTAAATTGAACTTCAAACTCTTTATAAATTTCAAAAATTTTTTCCTGGTCTATTTTCCAATTGTTTTCAATGATATAACAAAAAACTTGAAACCATTTTGTATAGTTTGGAGGGGTTAATGGAATTTTCTGTCTGACCATAAATTTTAGTTCTTCTTTTGCTACCTGTGCTATACGGTTTAAATCTTCTTCAGAGAGCGGTTTTTCTTCAATTATTCTTCTATAAGTTTTGCATTTTAACGAATTTAAATATTCCATAGCACCACTTGATAAATTTATTTGTAGATACATTTTCGGAATATTACAAAAAAACTAAAAGGCTTTATAAAGTACAAGATAAGGAAAGTTATCATACACCAGCTTAAAGTTTTTAAAGTCGTCTCTGTAGAAAAACATTCTGTTTATAATTGTATTTTCAAAATCTTTATGTATTATAGAAAAATAAACATTTCTATCGTCCTTTTTTAATATCTCTAATATTTTTTTACTTTTTTCGTCCTTATTTTCAAACAGGACTTCCTTGATTTTTAATTTAGATTCATCTAATAAAACAATTTTGTAAAACGGATTTTTTTCTTGCAAATTCTGTTTTTTCCATTCAATAAAATTTGTTTTTTTATCCATTTTAAAAAAGAAGCAGTCATAAAAATCTTTCTCTGTTTTACATTTTAAAAGGAAAGATGAAACAGGAACATTCTTATTTTCTTTACTGTATGACCCAATAACTAACATATACTTATTTGTAAATTCTTTCTGAGTTATTGAAATATAAACAGGATGGTAGAGATTTTCATTATATGAGTAAATTT
This sequence comes from Hydrogenothermaceae bacterium, assembly GCA_026984415.1. The sequence continues at coordinate 1,302 of JALSSE010000027.1, forward strand.
TTTCCTTTAGCTTATCTAAATTGTTTATGTTTTTGTAATCTTTAAACAGATTATTTGTAGCAAATGCAATTGTATTCCTTGCTTTCTCTTCATCTTTAAGTCCAAAGAAATGAGAAATAAAAAATAGTTTATAAGCATTAAAGCTCTGGTTGTCAACAAAAGTTCCCCTATTTGAAACAAACTCTATTGGGTCTCCAAAATCCCACCATGTCCATATATATGCATTTTTCTCTGTGATTTCACCAATATGTTTAAAACTGTTAAAAAGGTTATTACTTAAAAGAGGTGCTGAAATAAAGTAAAGCCTTTTTGCTGGAAAACTTAAAAAAGCAACAAAGAAAATACCAAAAACAAAAATAGGTTTTTTATATTTACGATATCTAACTGAAATAAATTCAAAAAGTAAATAAAAAAGATAACCTAAACCCATTCCTAAAAATGGAGAAAAATACATAACAAACCTTAATCCAGATTTAAAAGAAACAAGTCCTATCAGCATTATTGGTAGTGCTATAATCATGTACTTAAATCTTTTAATAAAAAGTAAAATAAGACCTAAAATAGATAAAACTGCACTAATATAATTATCTACCGTAAAATATACAAATTGTTTAAAATTTATAGCCTGAAGTTCAGCAATAGAAACAGTAATATTTAAAGGCAAAATAGACTCGTTTTTTTTATAAAAATAGTTATGTATATAGTTAAAAATATTTAAACCGTCAAAAATTGTCATTGGATTTATCAATAAAATGAAAATTCCTGTTTTAATTAAAACTTCTTTTTTGCTGTTCTTTCCAAAAAGGATTAGTCCTGATACCAGAGAAAAAGTAAATAAAATTGAAAATAAAGGTTTATAATACCACCACATAAAAATATTAAACACAATTCCAGTTAGAATTAGATATATATATGATTTTTTTCCTGTTGATTCAGATGTTAATGTAATCAGAAATATTAAGAAAAAAACAAAAAACAAAATCAGGAAATCTGTATCAAATCTTCCTAAAGTTGTTCTTTCATAATAAATAAGGTTAAAAACTCCAACCATTGCCCCGGATATAAAAACATGAAGAGGAGCAAATCTTTTAGTCCAGAAAAAAAGTGGAATAATGAAGAAAACAGATAGAATTGGTGGTAAGAATAAAAATAAATTATTTAAATCAATACCTGTAAATTTAGAAAAATAAGCGGTAAAAAAACTTATCAAATAAGGAAACTTAGGGTTAACACCTAAATCTGGAACGTTTCTCAAATAATCAATTCTTGTATAAGAATCATTTAAAATATCTTTTGCGATTCTCGCATACCAGAAACAGTCATAACAGGATAAAATGTTTTCTTTATTTGAGAAGTTCTTTAAATCTTTAAGTTTGAGTATGTATGACAAAGTAAAAATTGAAAATAGTGAAAGAATAGATAAAACATTATTAAAACTAAATAAATTTTTAAATAACGGAAATTTCCTTACCAAACTTTCGCCTTTTATAAGAAATCACATTTTACTTTTTCATCTGTATACTGACATTGGATAGAATATCCTTCTACATTAACTGTACAATTCCCAGAATTAACAATAATTCCAGAATTTGTCATTTCTAATCCGCAAGTATCACTGCTTTTTGAAAATTCACAGGTTGTGTTTTTAACAGAACTATTTACTGAATACCTTGCCCCGAATATTTTTATACAGTTACCCATTTCTGTTGAAACCTGAGTAATAACTGCATTTTTTTTGTATTTTGTATATTGGGGAATAGCAACTACTGCTAAAATTGCAATAATTGCTACAACAATCAGCAGTTCAATTAATGTAAAACCTCTTTCATTTTTTAATAAAAAAAAGGGCTTTTCAGCCCTTTCTAAATTTTTAACCATACTGCTTACCTTTTATTAAGAAGCACTACAAGAAACATTTGCCTGACCGTTAGAATCAACAGTTACATCACATGTAACACTTATACCATTAACAGTATAACTACCATCAATTGAACCTGTATCTAACGTACCGTTAGAATCTAAACTTATAGTATCATTATCAGTTCCTATCTGACATGTTACGTTATCTACACCACTATCAGCATACTCTGCACCTAATGTGGTAATACAGTTTGTAAGTGCAGCAGCAGCAGACTGGGCAGCAGCATTTCTCTTATACTTTGTGTACTGAGGAATAGCTACAGCTGCTAAAATCGCAATAATTGCCACAACAATGAGTAATTCAATTAGCGTAAAACCTTTCTGTTTTTTACGCTTTTTTTGTAACTCCTGTAGTTCTAAATCCATGTGTTCCATGATTTTACCTCCAAAAATTAATTTTCAATTTATTTATATGAAAGTTTCGTGCCAAAATAAGAAAACTTAAATTTTTCTAAAAAAATAAACATTTATCTTGTTTTTTAATTTAATGAAAATTATAACTTTTTGACAATTTTTGTCAGTTTATAGGTAAATTTTTGTCAGTTTTTTGATAATATTTTGAATATCTGTATCTAAATTCTCTAAATGTTAAACCTAATAGTTCAGCAGCTTTAGTCTTATTTCCTTTTGTCAATTCAAGGGCTTTTTGAATTATGGCCTTTTCAACATTTTCTAAAAATTCTTTTAGATTTAAACCTTCTTGTGGAAAAGTTTTTATGTTTACACTATAATCAGGATTATCTATAAAAACAGAATTAAACCTTTCATTATTTAAAAGTTTTAAGTTGATTTCTCCATTTTCAGAAAGAATTATTGCTTTTTCCAAAATATTTTTAAGTTCTCTAATATTTCCAGTAAATTCATGGTACATTAAGCTTTCTACAAAATCTGTATCAATTTTTTTTATCTCTTTATTGTATTTCTTACTTAATTCTTTTAGAAAATAATTTATTAAAATAGGTATATCTTCTCTTCTTTCTTTTAATGAAGGCATTCTTATTGTTATTCCAGAAAGGCGGAAATACAAATCACTTCTAAAATTATTATTTTCTGCTTCAATTTTTAAATCTCTATTGGTTGCAGAAATAATTCTTACATCAACAGGTATTTCTTCAGTACTACCTATTGGTCTAATTGTTTTACTTTCTAAAAATCTCAACAATTTTGCCTGTAATGGATAGGGCATTTCTCCAATTTCATCTAAAAATAAAGTCCCTCCATTTGCAGACTCTATTAAACCTTTTTTTGCAGTATCTGCCCCAGTAAAAGCTCCTTTTGTATATCCAAAAAGCTCACTTTCTAATAATTCAGAAGGAAGACTTGCACAATTTATTGCAATAAATGGTTTATTTTTTCTTGGGGATAATCTGTGTATTGTTCTTGCAGCAACTTCTTTTCCTGTTCCACTTTCTCCAATTATTAAAACATTTATATCATACGGAGCTATTTTTTTAATTGTTTCTTTAACTTCTAAAATTGCCTGGGATTTACCTATTAAGTCTTCAAATTCTATTTCATCTTCCTTAAGATTTTTTTCTAACTCTAATTTGTGTTTTATACTCCTTATAATTCTTCTTAAATGGTCAACATCAAAAGGTTTTGAGATGTAATCGTAAGAACCTGACTTTATAGCTTCAACTGCCGTTTCAGAGGATGAATATGCTGTTATCATTATTACTTCTGTATTGCTATTTTTTGATTTTATCTGCCTTAATAATTCTAATCCGGAGCCATCTGGAAGTTTTAAATCCAGTATTGCAAAGTCATAGTAATTTCTTTCTATTAAATCTTTTGCTTCTTGAAAAGAAAAAGCAAAATCAACTTCAAATCCAAAATCAGATAAAACAATTTCAAATATATTTACTAAACTTTTTTCATCGTCAACCACTAAAGCCTTCATCTTCAACCTCAACATTTTTAAGAACTATCTTAAAACCAGCGCCACCTAATTTACTTCTGTACACAAATACATCACCATTAATTTCCATAAGGTTTCTTTTTGCAATTGCCAGTCCAAGTCCTGTTCCTTTTTTTCTTTTCGTATAAAATGGCTCAAAAATTTTGTCTATTTCTTCATCTAAAATACCTTCCCCATCATCTTCAACATCAATAATCAAATCGTTCCTTATCCTGTAAATGTTTATCAATACTTTTGATTTAGCCCATTCCAATGAGTTTTTTATAATATTTGAAATCGCCGATTCAAATAAATTTCTGTCTGTTTTAATTTTAAAAACCTGTGGATATTGGAGTTTAATATCTTTTTTATCAAAGTTGTAATTTTTAACAATGTCTTCTATTAAAAAAATAAGATTAAATGTCTCCTTTTTGTTACTTGAAGTTTTAGAAAATTGTATAAAACCTTTGAGAATATCATCTACCCTTTTTGATTCTTTATAAATCATTTCTAAAAGGGACTTATTTATATTACCTTCTTTGAGTAATTGGGCAGCTGCACTGATTGAAGCAAGGGGGTTTCTTATCTCATGGGCAAGTTCTGTACTCATTCTATAAACTTTTCTGTAAAGCTCCGATTTATCCCTTTCCTGTTCCAAAAATTTTATGTATTTAAGCTGTTCTTCTAATTTTTTGTGTAATTTTATTCCAGCTACAACAATTATTAAAAAAGCAAAACTGTTTAGTCCAATATTTAACATTACATCGAAGGTATCCTTAACAAAAGATTTATACATTGTGGAATAAAATAAAATTGTTAAAACTGATAACAGATATGACAATAAAGAACCTGAGAAAAGGGAAAAAAAGAATAAAGGAAATAAATAAAGTATAGAAAAATAATGAAAACTATTAAAATTAGAAAAAATAAATGCAGTTATAAAAATAATATCTAAAAAAAATTCCAAATAATTTATTTTTTTTGAAAATAAAGTAAAAAAAGTTGCAATTGTGTATATTAAAATGATGACAATTGGAAAATTGAAATGTATTTTTTCTGTTAAATTTATGTAAGTAAAATAAGATACTAAAAAAGATGCAGCAAAGAAGAACTTAGCAAGTTTGTAATTAAAGTAAATATTATTAAAATCCAAATAGTTCCCCTTGCAGGGATTTGTTTAACTTATTCTTTTGTTTCGGTTTCTAAACCTGTTTCCTTTAACTCCTCTTTTTTAGTTTCAGTTTCTCTTATAATAATAGCTCTACCTTTTGCAATTTCATCAATAGCTATTACAGTTTTCTTTAAAGGTATTCCTTCTTCTGTTATATAACTTTCTGCACCAGTTTCATAAAGTTCTCTGGCAAGTTTTGCAGCAGCATGAACAAGTTCATATCTGTTATTTACTCTTTTTAATGCCTCTTCAATTAAAGGTCTTTTTCCCAATGGTTTTCCTCCTTGAGAATTGTGTAATTTTAAATTATAACATATAATTTAGTTTTTATCCTATCCCATATATAAATAAAAATAAAACCAATTAATAGTCCAGCAATATCAGCTAACAAATCGTATCCAGAAGCATCTCTGTAAGGAAAAAAAGATTGAAAAAATTCAATAAGCACTCCAACTATACAACCTGTAATAAAAATAAGAAAGTACGTATACTTTTCAAAGGCAAGTCTGTAAAGAATGAAATAAACAGAAAATCCTATTGCATGGTTTATTTTATCACTGGCAGTTACTATATCACTTTTTACAGGGAGAATGGAAAAAATTAAAATAACAAAAACGTAAAGGAAAAATACAAGTTTTAGAAAAGTTTTTAAATTCATTTAATACATTAATTTTTTTAATTTTTCGTCTTTTATTAAGGATAAATCAAATTTATCTACTTTCTGTCTATTTGAAATAATTATACATTTTATTTTTTCTGTAGCATTATCTAAATCGTCATTAATAACTACATAATCGTACTCTTTCCACGCTGGAATTTCTTTTTTTGCAGTTTTAAGTCTTTTCTCTATTTCCTCTTCAGAATCCCCTCTTTTTTTCATCCTATTAACCAATTCATCTAAAGAAGGTGGCAGTATAAAAATTCCTATTGTCTCTGGATATTTCCTTTTAACCTGTCTCATCCCCTGAACATCAATAATAAGTAAAACATCAAAACCTTTTTCAAGCAGCTCAAAAACTTCCTTTTTTGGTGTTCCATAATAATTACCGTGGACTATTGCATGCTCTAAAAAGGCATCTTCTTTAATTAACCTTTCAAATTCTTCTTTCGTTTTAAATATGTAGTCTACCCCGTTTTTTTCATCAGGGCGGGGTTTTCTCGTCGTATAGGTTATGATTCTTTTTAAGAATGGAATTTCTTTGAGTAAGTTATGGGCAATAGTTGTCTTGCCCCCACCAGCTGGTGCAGACAAGACGTATAAATTTCCCTTCATTTATTTAACTACCTATTGAAGAAACTAATAATGAACTTAAAGTAGTTGAAATTTGCCAGAACTGGGTTGGATAAATACCAAGGTAAATAATAATTGCAGCCAAAATACCCATTGATAATTTTTCAGATAAAGAAATATCAAAACTTATATTTTTTACCGGTTCGTACATATACATATTTGCAACAACTTTAAGATAATAACCTGCTGATACAATACTCATAACAATTAAGATAACAGCAAGCCACCATATATCAGAGCCAATTAATGCTAATAAAACTCCTAATTTTCCAATAAATCCAACAGTTGGAGGAATTCCTAACATTGAAAACATATAAATAAGCATTATCAGAGACATAATAGGATTTCTTCTCGCCAATCCTTTAAAGTCATCTAAATGGTTAGTCCATCCTTCAAATCTTTCAAATATAGCAAGGAAAAGTAAAGCTCCTATTGCCATAAATACGTATACCAAAGAGTAAAATATTAATGCTGCAAATCCCATACCAGTCGGAGCTGCCATAGCAGCAACTATATAACCTGTATGTGCAATAGATGAGTAAGCAAGCATTCTTTTAACATTTTTCTGCCTTAATGCTATGAAGTTTCCAACAACCATAGATAATGCAGCTAAAATTGCCCAGCCGTAAGACCAATAATCTGACAAATAAGGGAAAGCTTCTACCATAATCCTTAAAATAACGGCATATGTTACAATTTTTGACGGACCAGCAAGATATGCTGTAATTGGTGTAGGAGCTCCTTCGTAAGCATCAGGCGTCCAGAAATGTAAAGGAACAGCAGATGCTTTTAAAGCCAAACCTAAAACCAATAACAGTAAACCAAATAAAAGCCCAATATTTACTTCTTCTGAAAATGCAGCTTTCATAACTTCGGAAAAATCAAATGTTCCTGTAGCCCCATAAATAAAAGCTATTGCATAACTGACAATTGCTGTTCCAGTTCCACCAATTATTAAGTATTTAAAAGCTCCTTCTTTCGAAGGGTAATTTTTCCTGAAAATACCGATAAGTATATATAAGGCAATAGACATTAGCTCAAGACCAATGTAAAAGGATATCAGGTTTGGAGATGAAACAACAATCATCATTCCAAGTAAAGCAAAAATTATAAGATAATAATACTCTCCAAAATAAGTCTTTTTCCCTTCTGCATATTTCCTAAGGTGGAAAATCACCCACATAGTTGAAATAACAAGGAAAAATTTAAAGATGAGAGAAAAAATATCAACTACGTAAAGATTGTAAAGTGTTACGTACTGTTCTAAAAAGTTAGCTATTATAAAAGAGTAAAATGGAGTATTTCTAATTTCAGGTATTGCATTAGGATTTAAAAGCATATAGAAAATACCACTTGAAATAACAAATAAGAATAAAGCTGCTGACCCTAAACCTACCATAGAAATTACAGTAATAAGCTTCCTGTTTTTACTGACCATTTCCAGTATGAAAATGGTAAAGGCTGTAATTAAAACCAGTATTTCAGGAATTAAAACCACAAAGTTAGGTACCCCTATCCCAGAAACCAGTTGTTGTATTATTGAAGTATCTGGTGTCATTTCTTAGCCTCCTACAATCTTAAACAGAATAGCTTCTGAAGTTTTTTGTATTAAATTAACCCACCATGTTGGATAAATACCAATTAAAACCATAAATATAACCAATGGTAAGAAAGATAGAAATTCTGCAGTAGTTAAATCTTTAATCTGCTTCCACTGGTGTATTTTCTTTTCAGTCAAAAGTTCTTCATCAAACATTGTCTTTCTATACAACCACAGAGTATAACCAGCACCAACTATTAAACTTAAACCAGCAAGAGCTGCAAAAGTTATACTAACTTTAAATGTTCCTAAAAGAGCTAAAAACTCTCCTACAAATCCAGATAACCCCGGTAAACCTACAGAAGCCATTGCAGAAATCATAAATATAGTTGCAAAAACTGGAACAAATTTTGCCATTCCACCTAAATCTTTCATTTCATAAGAATGTGCCCTTTCGTAAATAAACCCTGCTGCAAGGAATAAAGCTGCTGAAGTTAAACCGTGGGAAATCATAGTTATAATTGCACCATTTACACCTTCAACATTCAGTGCAAAAGTACCTATTGTTACAAAACCCATATGTGAAACTGAAGAATAAGCAATAACTCTCTTTATGTGTGTCTGTGCTATCGCCATCATAGCTGTATAGATGATAGCAATCACACCTAAAGTAAACATCACAGGTACAAAATATTCGGAAGCATTTGGGAACCACGGAAGACTAAATCTTACAAACCCGTAAGTACCCATCTTTAATAAAACTGCTGCAAGAATAACTGAACCAGCTGTTGGAGCCTGAACGTGGGCATCAGGTAACCACGTATGGAAAGGCCACATCGGAACTTTAATAGCAAATCCGATGGCCAGTAGTAAGAAAAATATTACTTCCCAGTTAAAAGGAAGTCCTAAATTTACTAAATCAAAATAACTTGTAGATAATATTCCTTTAGTATAGTACTGGTAAACATACATACCAACAACACCGATAAGCAAGAAAACAGAACCGAAGAATGTATAAATAAAGAACTTAGTAGCTGCAAATATTCTATCTGCATAACCCCAGATACCAATTATTAAAAACATAGGGATAAGCATTGCTTCCCAGAATATATAGAAGAATACTAAATCCCATGCGACAAAAACACCAATACATGCTGCTTCAAGAACTAAAAATGCTATAAAGTATTCTTTAACCCTCTTATTTATATTTGTACTCCACACAAACGCAATTAAAAATGAAAGGGCTGTAAGCCATACCATTGTTAGCCCAAGGGCATCAACCCCAACTTCATAATTGACACCAAACTGTGGAATCCATGTATATTTCTCATAAAACTGGATTTTATATGAAGAATAGTCGTAAATTAAGAGCATCCAGGAGGATAGAATAAAAACTATCCCAGAAATTACAATACTGATAGGTTTTGATAACTTTTCATTCACAAAAAACAGTACCGCAGCTGCTAAGAGCGGTAAAACTATCAGTACAGTTATTATTGGAAAAGAATAAGATGAAAATTCTACTGTCATTCTATCGCCCCCTACTTCACGTTAAAAATAAGAATAATGAAAGAAATACGAGCATACCTATAGCCATCTGTAACACGTATGCACTTATTCTTCCTGTCTGTGTTAGTTTTAAAATATCACCTGTAAACATTGAAACTTTTCCTGAACCATGAACAACACCATCAATAACTATCTTATCTCCACCTTTCCACAACAACTTAGAGAATTTATAGTAACCGTAGGCAAATATAGCATAGTAGAAAAAGTCAAAATACCATCTATTCCACAATAGCAGATAAATAGGTTTAAACATCTTAACAAGCCATGCAGGATCTATCCATCTTACCTGATACATTATGTAAGCAACAAAAATACCACCTAAAGCTGTCGCCAGTGCCAGTAAACCAAGTGGAGAAGTTAAAGAGTGAACCATAAATTCCCACCACGATTCAGCAATATGGACGTGGTGAGCCCTTGATAACCCTTCTTCAACTAATATTTTTGTATCTTCATTTAAAAATTTCATACTTAACGGGTCTAAAGAAGGTCTTAAGAAGTGTGCAAAAAATTCTTTAAAAAATCCTAAAGTTGCAGCACCTGTTGCTAAAACAATTAAAGGTACAGTCATATTTGGCGGTGATTCATGAACATGTTTTCTAATATGAGGGTCTAATCTATCTCCATCTAAAAATGCAAGGAAGAACAACCTGAAAATATAGAATGCAGTTAATCCTGCACCCATCCATAAAAATGCCCATACAACCCAGTTTATTTCATAAGCTGCCTCAATTATTGGGTCTTTACTGAAAAACCCTGCAAATGGAGGAATACCAGCAAGTGCAAGTGCACCTATTAAAAATGTACCAGCAGTAATTGGCATATATTTGGCAATCTGCCCCATTTTTTGGACATCTAATAAATGATGTAATGCAATTAAAACACTACCAGCAGCGAGGAAAAGCAACGCTTTAAATACGGCATGGGAAGCAAGGTGAAACATACCTTCTCCAAATAACCCCAACCCTTCAGCTGCAAACATGTATCCAAGCTGAGATAACGTTGAATAAGCAATAATTCTTTTAATATCATTTTGAACAAGACCCATAGTTGCAGCAATAAATGCAGACATCGTTCCTACAAAAAGGACTGTATCTAATGCCAGGTCTGAAGCTGCAAAAACAGGCATAACTCTTGCAACCATATAAACACCAGCAGCAACCATTGTAGCTGCGTGGATTAACGCTGAAACTGGTGTAGGACCTTCCATAGCATTTGGCAACCAAATATGGAGTGGAATCTGAGCAGATTTACCAACTGCACCACCAAATAAAAGGAGTGCAATTGCCGTTATAGTCCAGTACCCAGCTTCAGGGAGTTTATTAAATAAATCTAAATAATCTAAAGTTCCAAAAGTTACAAACGCAAGTAAAACACCAAGTAAGAAAAGCCAGTCACCTACACGGTTAACAACAAAGGATTCAAGGGCTGCAACAGAAGCAGACCTTTTATAATGCCAGAAACCAATTAAAAGGTAAGAGGCAAGTCCAACACCTTCCCATCCAAAGAAAAGCTGGACAAGATTATCTCCTAAAGTAAGCATTAACATCATAAAAACGAATAAAGATAAATATGCAAAAAATCTTGGATATGCTGGGTCATCTTTCATATAGCCAGTTGCAAATATAAAGATAAATGTAGAAACACAGGTAACAACACATGTCATTAATGCAGATAATGGGTCCCATAAAATACTTACAGCAATTTCATAGTCCCCAATAGGCATCCATGTAAATAACTTTAAATCATAATAATTACCTGTAGTAGCAACATCTATAAAACCAATAACTGAAGCAATTGCAGATATAGCAACCCCAATAACTGCAACTATTCCAGATAGAGGTTCTTTTAAAAGCTTATACCCAAACAATCCAATTATTAAAAATGCAATTAACGGGGAAAAAGGTATGACCCATAAATACTCCATTTCACTCCTCTTCCTTAGTATTTTAGTTCTGTTAGTTTTTCAACATCTACGTCTTTCTTGAGCCTATAAATAGCCATTATTAATCCTAACCCAACAGCAGCTTCAGCAGCAGCTATTGTAAGTATAAAGAATACAAAAACCTGCCCTGATACATCCTGTAATTTCATATCAAAGGCAACAAAAGCAAGATTTACAGAATTTAGCATTAACTCTGTTGAAATAAGCATGGCAATTATATTCTTTCTAATGATTACACCAATTAGCCCAAGTACTAAAAGCAGACCACTTAAAGCAACATAAAATTCGTAAGGTACCATTATTTAACTTCCTCCTCATCCATTGCTTGTTCTTTTCTTCCTAAAACAATTGCCCCAATCATTGCAACAAGCAAAATCAAAGAAGCAACTTCAAAAGGAAACAGGTATTTACTAAAAAGTATTGTTGATACAGCTTTTACATTTCCAACTTCACTTAAAACCTCTGGTGTAAATATCCCTGTATTGGAAGCCCATGCTCCATAAATAGAAACGTAAGCAAGTTCAAGGAAAAGTAAAAATCCAACAGGAATTGATAAAAGCATATATTTTGGGTCAATAGCCTGACCTTTATACTCTGGTACTGTTGAAATCACAAGAACATAAAAAACAACGATAGCAACTGCATAAATTAAAATCTGTAAAGCACCTATAAGCTCTGCTCCCATACTAAAGAACAGACCTGAAATCATTATTAATGTTGAAATCAAAGAAAGGACAGAATAAATAATATTTCTGAAAAAAACCACTCCAAATGCTGATATAACAGCTAAAGTTGCAAAGCTCCAAAAAGCTATCACATCTAATTCCATTTAATTTGCCCCCATAGTTTTGTTCGAGTTTCATCATCAATCCATATTCTATCTGGCTCTTTCAGCCTTCTTCTATCAAAATCAAATCCTCTTTCACTCATATCATCTTTATGGATTACGCACTGTTCCCTATTATCTGCTGCACTCTCATGATTATCAGTCATTATTATGCAGTCAACAGGACATGCATCAACACAAAGTCCACAGTAAAGACAGTTTAATAAATTCATATCAAAAGTTGTTACTCTTTTCTTCCCATTTGGAAGCTGGACAGCTTCTATTTTAAACAAAGTTGGCATTGGACATGCCTGTTGACACATATAACACGCAACACAACGGCTTTCACCTTCGTGTATCTCCATAAATTTTTCAAGTACCACAAAGGATGGTGGTTCATTACCATCTTTTATTCTATGGGCATGTGTACCTCTAAACCTCTTTGGAGGTGTTAATTTCTCACGTGGGTAAACAGTAGTAATTGTTTTTCTAAAAAAGTTTTTTATCGTTGTTTTCATCCCTATTAGAAAGTCTATAAAGAAGACCTTTTCATAAGTTTTCAAAACAGGTCTTTCTACGTATTTAACCCTTACCATTTTACCCTTTTATCATAATAATTATTGCTGTAATAAAAATATTAACAAACGTTAATGGCAACATAACTTTCCACGCTATTTCTGTTATCTGGTCAACCCTGTACCTTGGTAAAGTCCAGTGTATCCATAGTAATGACATGAATACAATTCCAAGTTTTAATAAGAACCAGATGTAAGGAGATAAAGCCCCAAAAATATGTGGACCATTCCATCCACCAAAGAAGAGAATAACTGCAATAGCACTTAACACAAATGTTGCTATATACCATTCAGCAAGTGGGAATAGCCCGAATTTCATTCCAGAATATTCAGTGTTATATCCAGAAACAAGCTCAGCTTCGGCTTCCTGAACATCAAAAGGTGTTCTTCCTGTTTCTGCTAAAATAGCAAATAAAAACACTATAAATGCTATAGGTTGGTACCATATAAAAGCTCCAAAAAATCCTTCCTGAGCTTCAACAATTTCCCTTAATGAAAAAGTTCCTGCTAACATAATGGGCCCAACTAAGGCAAATCCTAACGCCACTTCATAACCTATCAGTACCGCTGCCTTTCTTAATCCGCCAATCATCGGGTATTTACTATTAGATGCCCATCCTGCAAATATAACTCCATAGATACTGATACTACCAAAAGCAAGGGCAAGAATTAAACCAACGTTAAGGTCTGTAATATATGGATTTATTTTAAAACCAAAAATTTCAATAGGTTCACCGAAAGGTATAACTGCTAAAATCATAATAGCTGGAACAAATGCAAGAAGAGAAGCCAAATAAAACAGAACTCTATCTACAGACTGTGGAACAATATCTTCTTTAGTTAAAACTTTTAAAGCATCAGCAATTGGCTGAAGCAATCCATGGAATCCAACATGGAGAGGTCCTGGTCTTTGCTGAACATGTCCAGCAAATTTCCTTTCAACTAAAGTCAGGTAAGCTGCAAGCAAAAACATTCCCACAATGAAAATTACTGATTTTATAGTAATCCCTAAAACAGTACCTAAAATTTCCATTTCCACCTCTTTTGTATATTGTTTATTAGGATTTTAAAGTATTACGGAATATTTATATTACCATAACAAACTGCAAAAGTGAAACACCGTTTGATTTTTATCTGTCTGTTTCCCCTACAACTGGGTCTATACTACCAAGTAATACCACAGCATCGGCAATAGTTCTACCTTTTATAATTTCTGGAAAAATTTGCAGATTGTAAAATGCTCCAGACCTTATCCTTAATCTGTACGGTTTACCTTCTCCTTTACTTACTATATAAAAACCCAATTCTCCCCTTGGATTTTCACCAGACAAATAAATTTCCCCTTCTGGAGCCTGTTCCCCGTATATTCTTAAATTAAAATCTTTTACCATAGCTTCTATTGATATGAATGTTTCCTGTAGAGTAGGTAATACATAAGGATTATCAGTTGCTATATAATCATCATTTTCTAATGTATTTAATTTTTCAATACACTGTTTTATAATTTCAATACTCTGTCTCATTTCTTCCATTCTTACAAGGTACCTGTCGTAAGAATCCCCAACTGTTCCTAAAGGAATTTCAAAATCTACCTTATCATAAGAGTCTGTAGGCTGAAGCATCCTGATATCATAAGGAACACCGGAAGCCCTTGCCACTGCACCTGTTAGTCCGTACTGGTAAACCTGTTCTTCATTTATTATTCCTACTCCTACATTCCTTTTCTGCCATATCCTGTTTTTTGTAAGAATATCTTCGTATTCCTTTAACTTTGAAGGGAAATCTTTTACAAAATGTTTTATAACTGGAATAGCCCCTTCAGGTAAATCAAACCTGACTCCACCTATCCGCATAAAAGAGGAATTTAGCCTTATCCCTGCTATACCTTCTATAATATCCATTATTTTTTCTCTTTCTCTAAACGTATATAAAAAGATTGTTAAAGCCCCTAAATCCAGAGCAAATGTACCAAGCCATAAAAGATGGCTGTTTATTCTCTGGAGTTCACACATCATAGTACGAATCCATTTAGCTTTTTCTGGTGGCTCAACATTTAAAAGTTTTTCAACTGCATTTACATAAGCCACATTACTACAAATGGCAGAGATGTAATCCATTCTATCTGTATAGGGAATAATCTGTGTGTAAGTCAAATCTTCAGATAGTTTTTCTATTCCTCTGTGCAATTGTCCTAAAATAATATCGCAATTTTTTATAACTTCCCCTTCTAAATCAAAAAGAAACCATATAGTTCCATGGGTTCCCGGATGTAAAGGACCCCAGTTTAAGATTATCTGTGCCTGTTTTTTTTCAAATCTTGCTTTTTCTGTTCTTTCTAAATCTTCCATTGTCGGAACTTCTGTGTGATATGGACTGTAATCGTGACTTGGAATGTTATTCCTTTCATTAAGTGAAGGTAAATAAACTTCAGGTATTCCCTCTTTTGGAAAATCTTTTCTTAAAGGAAAATATTTATAACCTTCCCACATAAACATTCTTACAAGGTTTTCATGCCCTTCAAAATTAACTCCAAACATATCATATGCTTCCCTTTCAGCCCATTTTGCACCTTTCCAGAGATTTATTAAAGTAGGTAAAGAATCGTCCTCTGCCCATGTTTTTATAACTACTTTATCTTTGTTTATAGGAGAGTACAGGACATATACACCTTGAAATCTTGGCTTATGTAAAGGATAATCAACGCATGTCATATCAATGAACATTTTGTACTCAAAATCCGGTGTTTCTTTCAGGAAAGTCAAAAATTTAATGAGGTTTTGCTTTTTTATTTCAAAGAAGTAAAGATTATTTTCAAATTTTATTTTTAAATCTGGAAATTTTTCTGTTAGTTTTTCTATTTTTTCCTTTGTCAAAGGCAAAATAATACCCCTTAAGCTGCAGAAATATTAAGCAGCATAAATTTTTACGATTCTACAGCTTAAATTTATTTCGTTTTTAAAGGTACAGATGGCTGAGGTATTACAGGAATTTCCTGAACTTCCTTTCCTTCTCTTTTTGCTTTTATTTTCTTCTGCAACTGCAAAATACCCCATAATAATGCCTGAGGAGTTGGAGGACACCCTGGAACATACACATCAACTGGAATTATCCTGTCTACACCTTGAAGTGTAGAATAAGTAGGGAAAGGACCTCCTGCTGAAGCACATCCACCCATTGAGATAACCCATTTAGGGTCTGGCATCTGGTCATATATAAGTTTTAACATTGGTGCAACTTTGTTTACCACTGTTCCAGCAACAATCAGTACATCAGACTGTCTTGGAGAACCTCTAAAAATTATACCTAACCTGTCTGTGTCAAACCTTGATGCTGCTGTATGCATCATTTCAATAGCACAACATGCAAGTCCAATAGATACAGGCCAGAGTGAGTTTCTTCTACCCCAACTAAGAACTTCTTCTACAGTTGTCAAAATTATTCCGTTATTATTCATTATTGCCATTTTAATGCTCCTTTTTTCCATGCATAGATATAACCTAAAATTAATATAGCTAAAAATAAAAACATTTCAGTAAAAATAAATCCTGCGTTAACTTTTGCAAACTCTTTAAATATAACTGCCCATGGGAATACAAACGCTGCTTCAAGGTCAAATAAAACCAGAAGTAAACCAAGGAGATAGTATTTCTGGTCAATTGAAGTCCATGAAGTTTTATCATAAAGTGGAACACCACACTCGTATGGATAGTTTTTAGAATAACTTGGGGCTTTTGGTGCAATTAATCTGTTTAAAATTAAAAGAGCTGCACCAATAACTATTGAAATAACTGCAAAGACAACAATTCCGAAATAACCTTCTGCAACCATTGGCATCTCCTATCAGCAAAATTCAAACAACGTTATATATTTACCCATAAGATACCTTATTATAAAAAATATTTCAAGTGATAATACTTTTAGATTTCTAATTTACAGGGATATCAAAATAAAAAAAGCCCGTAAAAAACGGGCTAAAGAGGAAAATGTTATGGATTATAGATTTTTAAGAAATTTTAACTTCATGTTCTTTTTCAACTGTAGCTTTTGGAATAGTTAATTTTAAAATACCATCCTGTATTTCTGCTTTTGCCTCTTCTGGTTTAACTTCTGTTGGAAGAGGAATAACCCTTTCAAAAGTTCCGTAAAATCTCTCACTTCTATAGTAGTTTTCTTCTTTTTTCTCTTCTTCTTTTTTAACTTCCCCTCTAATAATAACATTGTTATCTTTGATTTTAACCTGGATATCTTCTTTTTTAGCACCGGGGATTTCTGCTTCAATTATGATATTGTTATCTTTTTCATAAACATCTACCCTTGGTGTCCATGTTTGAACTTTTGCTGTTACTTCCTGGGGAACAACTTCTCCAAAAAGCTTGTTAAGTTCGTTTTCTATTCTTGCCAATTCTTTCAAAGGATTCCATCCAAATCCTGCTGGTAAGTTTCTTCTTTCCATCTTTACTACCTCCTATTTAAGTTTTTTCATTATATATAATATAATAATACCATACTAAAATTTTGTCAATATATTAAACTAAACTTTATTTTCCAAATAAAATTCTGTTTTATTTTTAAACTTACATTTTAAATTGTGAAAAAGGAAGAAGATTAGTAATAAACTTCTTTTAGATATAAACCTTCAGGTGGAGCAAGAAACTTTCCAGCTGATGGGTCATTTTTTGATAAAATAATTTTTAAATCTTCAAGTGAAATACTGTTTGTTGCAACTTTAACAGAATGTCCAACAATTTTTCTAACCATATACCTTAAAAAATGTGAAGCTGTTATTTCTATTTCTAAATGTAATCCATCAAACTTTAAATTTATTTCTCTAATTTTTACATCTTCTCTTAAATATTCGCTTTTTTTAGCCATACTTAAAAGGTTTTTTGTGTTATGTATTAAATCCAGAGCATCTTTTAATCTTTTATAATCCAATTTATAACGGACATACCACGATAAATTATAAAGAAAAGGGTCTGGAAAAAGATGAACTTTATAAAGGTAAGTTTTGCCTTTTGCATCAAACCGTGAATTAAAATTTAGATGAACCTCTTCAACAGAAATAATAGATATATCCCTTGGAAGAGTTGAGTTTAAATATTTTAGTATTTCAGTAGTTTTTTTGTATCTTTTAACTTTAAAGTTGGCAACCTGTCCTAAAGCATGTACCCCTGCATCTGTCCTTCCTGATGCAATTAATCTGATTCTTTCTTTAAATAAGTGTTCTAACTTTTTTTCAATTGTTTCCTGAACTGAAATGTGATTTTTTTGCCTCTGCCAGCCGTAATAATTTGTACCGATATATTTTAATAGTAATTTATAGTTAAACATTGGAAAGGTTTTCAGACATAAATATCAATTATATGGTCTGTCTTTTTTTGTGGAGATTGTTTATTTTCCTCTTTCTTTTTAGGTTTTTTATTGTATTTCAGTTTAATCCAATCTCTTTCTTTTCTCTGGTCATCAACTGGTTTTATTTTCAATACTTCTGAAACATTAAATTCATCCATAATTAACAACCTTAAAATTGAGTTATTTATAAATTTAGTGATAAACACTGATTATTTCAAGAAACTAAAGATTCAAAGAAATCTAAATCAAGTATTTCAATCCTTCCCCGCTGGGTATTAAGTCTTCCTTCTTTTTTCCATTTACTGATTATTCTTATTGCAGTTTCAACAGTTGTTCCTGTCATTTCTGCAATGTCCTGTCTTGTTATAGGTGCATTTATAACAATTTTTCCATTTTCTTCTTTTCCTATCTTTTTAGCCAATTCCAGTAACAGACTTGCTATTCTTCCTTCTACTTTCTCTGCTGCTAAACTTTTCAACCTGTCGTATGCTTCTAAAACCCTTTTACTTGCATCACAGGTAATTCTTACAGCTATAGCAGGGTAAGTTACAAGAAGTCTTAAAAAATCTGCATTTGGAATGTGAAGAACAGTTGAGTCAATTAATGCCTGTGCAGTGTATGTACTTTCTGGTTTAGAATCTCCAACAACAAGCCATCCAAAAACTTCCCCTGGTGTAACAAGTCTTAGAATAACAGTTTTCCCATCAGCAGTTTCTTTTGTTAATTTAACTATTCCGTCAACAAGTATGTAAATCCCCGGTTCATCATCACCTTCAAAAAATATATATTCATTCTTTTTATACTTTCTTTCGTGGAAAAATTTAGCAATTTCCTCTAATTCTTTTGGCTTAAGCCCTTCAAATAAGTTAATTTTAGATAAAAATTCTTCTTTATTCATTTTTACCTCAAGTCGATTTTATTGGGTCGCAGATACAGCACCTAACAAATATTTGATATATTCATCACTAAATAAGAAACCACCACCAATATAAATACCACGAACATTATCATTTAACAAGTCTGAGCCACCAAATTTAACAAAAATTGGATTCTTCTTAAAGTAATAATTTATCCCTATATCTAATTCTGGGTTGTCTGGTTCTCCTTCAAATTTACTTCTATCAAATTTGTAAATGTCTGTAGAAATTTTAAAGTTATTTTTGTACGTGTAATCTATACCTATATCTCCTGAAGATTCCTTTAAACCACCTCTAAACCAGAGTCCACTATTTTTAAATTTAATTAATTTTCTGGCATATTGAATATCAAACAAAATTCCAAATTTTTTCTGTATTTTCTCTGTTGGAACTCCACCTGTTACAGATTCTTCAATTTTTGAGATACTACCGTTAGAGTTATTAACAAATCCAAGGTAGTAATACCTGTCATCTTTTGGAGACATTATAAAGGCAATTCCACTTTTTGCATCCTCGTTTCCTGTGTGTTTTTCTCCATAGATTGATATATCGAATTCTGAATCCATTAAAACTTTGAATGGTTTTGAAAATGCTTCTATACTTTCATTTGCCGATTTGTATAGCTTATCTTCATTAATTAACTTTCCTATTGTACCCTGTCCTTTATCTACTTTTTCAAGAATGTTTTTAAGTTTTTCCGAAGATTCTTTTACATTAGCTACAGAAACCCTTACATCAGGTCTATTTTCTTTTATAACATCCCTTACCTGTACTGCTGCCTGGTCAACATCTTCTATTAAATCTGGTGTTCTTTTTTTCAGAGCTTCTGATGTTTCACGGAGATTTGCAATTAGTTCCTTTAAATTTTCTTTATTTTCTGAAGTAATACTTTCAAGATTGTCAGCTACTTTATCAAGTTTTTTAATTAAAGAAGGTAAATTTTTCCTTAAATCTGATGTTATGTATTTTACATTTTCAAGTGATTGGTCGATATTTTTTTCATTCTTTGAAAGTATTTTATTGGCATTATCTATTAAATCTCCAAGTCCCCTTAATATTCTCTCTAAATCACCTTTTTCTAAAGATTTAGAAAGCTGGTCAATCAGTTTACTTAATTTTCCTGCAACTTCTTCTGCCGTTGCAAATGTCTGTTCTGTTGTTGCATATATTTTTGAACGGACAATAAAATCACCACTTGCTAATTTTCCAGATTCAGGATGTCCCGGGTCAATATATACGTATTTATCACCCATCAATCCGTATGTTCTTATATATGCAATTGCATCTCTGTAAATAGGTACTTCTGATTTTATTGAAACTTTTACTTTTATTCTGTTATTTTTTTCAAATGTTATATCTTCTACTCTACCTACTTTTACACCTTTAACCTCAACATCTGCTCCTATTGAGAGGCCTCCAACTTCATCAAAATAGATGTAATAAAATTTTTTCTCTACGCCAAATTCTTTATCACTGAAAGTAAGAATAAGGTATGCAGCTATAAAAGATGTAAGTATAACGAATATACCTACTTTAAAAGGTGTTTTCACTTTTATTTCTCCATT
The DNA here is from genome assembly GCA_026984415.1 of Hydrogenothermaceae bacterium. The sequence goes on from JALSSE010000027.1 coordinate 21,867, forward strand.
ATACTTTCTTCAACTTTCATTCCAAAATGCCTTCCAGCCTCTTCTACGTATCCTATAATTTCGTCTCCAACCTGTAAATCAACAACAGATACAAGAGAACCATCTCCTTTAACAAGTCTTATTGTCTCGGCATTCTGAAGAACAGCAGAAAGTTTTTTTCCCTGATATTCAGCCTCTACTAACATCATTGGTCTTCTTTCTATCTTTGAACGACCTACATCAACAACCCTTCCATTTCCTTCTATGTCGTAAACCATTACTTCTTTCCCTGCTGATAGTTCACATAAATAAACAGTTTTTCCACCGGGAACTCTTGTATACATATGTACAGCCCCTGCATTTACCCTAAAAGGTCTTGAGGCAACGTATGGAGATTCTTCTGTTTCTGCATGTACAAAAATCATTCCAGCGGAAGAATTTCCAACTAACATTCCTTCCCCTCTTCTCAATAATGATGTTGTGTCAACAGCAACCCTATCCCCCATTCCTAATAGTTTAATAGAGGTTACTTTTGCTTTTACTAAATCTACGTGTTCCTCTAAATCTTTTACAACTTTTGCTACTTTTTTTATCTCATTAAAATCTTTCGTATTTAATACGATTCCTTTTACTCCTTTTTCTAATATTCCAAGTGCAGTCCTTGCCTCTTCTACATTTTTAACTTCTGCATAAATATTTTCAGATTGGGCTATCAGGTTTTCTAAAGGAATTATTGTCCAGTCAGTAGTTTGAACTATAACTTTTTTACCTTTTTTCGCAAGTTCTGCAGCCCTTTCTTCATCTTTTTTATTTTCTATTCTTACAAATACAAAATCATCTGTTAAATTCCCTTTTTTGTCCTGAATAATAAATTTAACCCTTCCTAATTTTTTAAACTCTTCTTCTTTTTCTTCTGGAATGATTATATAATCAACTCCTGATTCAATAGCCGTTGTAACAATATTTTTGTTGTTGTCAGCATTAACTATAAATTCTTTCATTTCCTCTCCTTTTAGTTTGATATTAGGTATTACTAATATTATATCAATTATAAAAATTTCATATCTTAATTTTGCTTTTTATAGATAATTACCATCACTATTCCAAACAGAAAAGATTTTGTTTTATGTTTTTCAAACCCGTATCTTTTAAGTATTTCCTCTAACTGCTCCATTGTTAGTGAATTTCTAATTGAATCAATAAAGTAATCGTATTCCTCTCTTGAAAAAATTAACCTTCCAAATGGTCTGAAAATTTTGTCTCCAAAGAATAAAATAAACTTATAAAACTTTTCAGATTTGGGTTTTCCTATTTCTAAAATAGATACATACCCATTTTTAGACAGAACCCTATTTACCTCGTTTAATGTTTTATTTATATCAAGATGTCTCAATGTAAGTGAAAAAAATATATTATCCATTGTGTTGTCTTTTATAGGTAGTTCCAAAATAGAAGCCCTTACAAATAATACATCTTC
>JALSSE010000028.1 GCA_026984415.1 Hydrogenothermaceae bacterium
AGATAGTCCCTGTTCAGCTGGCAATTCATACCCTAACTGTTGGGGTTATGATAAATGCTGTTTTAGGTGTTCAGACTGCGTGGTTTCCTTTATTTTTTATGCAAAATCTTGATTTTCAGATGTCAAAAAAGATTTTTTATTTTATTCAGATATCAACAGTTCTTGTAATATTTTCTTTTTACAGTTTAGATTACAGCCTTATTGGTTTATCAGCAGTAATAGAGATTCTATCTTTATTTCTTTTTGTTTTGCTTATGTTTGTTATTATCAAACAGGGAAAGATGATACAAAAAATTCCTTATGCAGTTAAATTGTTTTCAGCTGGACATCTATTTTTGTTTTTAGGTTTATTTACAGCTTTGTTTGTTTCTGGATTTAAAAAGTTTAATTATATAGGAATTCATCTTGATTTTATGGTTTACGGTTTTGCATTTTTTACTATTTTAGGAGGAGTTTTACACCTTACCCCAAGGATTTTGTGGAATATGGTAAGTGTTAAAAAAGCACAGGAAGGAAAACAGGTTCCACAGATTAATAAACTTTTAAACAGTGATACTGTTGATAAAATAAACTTTTTAATGGTTGGTCTGTTTGGAATCAGTATGGCTTTAGAAATTATTTTAGGTTCAAGTATTTTCTGGTTGATTTATCTAACTGGAGTTTTATTCACTTTTCTAAAATTCTTTATTGATTTTTACAGGTTTTACAGGTATTAATTCCAGTAATATTAATTATTTAGGTTTGCTTCTTGTTGTATAATATATACCTATAATTTATGGAGGATTTTTGTTTTTATGATTTTACTTGATGGGAAGGCTTTAGCAGAAAAGATAAAAGAAGAACTGAAAAAAGAAGTTGAAGAATATACAAAAAAAGGATTGAGAAACCCAGCACTTGCCGTTATTTTAGTCGGGGATAATCCTGCAAGTAAGGTTTATGTGAAAAATAAAAGGAATGCCTGTGAACAGGTTGGGATAAATTCTTTGTGTTTCCAATTACCAGAAAATACAACACAGGTTGAACTTTTAGAATTAATTGGCAAACTCAACGGAGATGAAAATATAGACGGAATTTTAGTTCAGCTTCCTTTACCAAGGCATATTGATACCCAATCTATAATTGAAGCGATAAATCCAAAAAAAGATGTTGATGGATTTCATCCAGAAAATGTTGGTAAATTAGCAACTGGAATGGAAGACGCAGTTTTACCGTGTACCCCTTTTGGAATAAAACTCCTTTTAAAACATTACAATATAGAGACTTTCAAAAAAGATGTTGTAGTAGTTGGAGCAAGTAATATTGTTGGTAAGCCAATGTCATTACTACTTTTAAGAAATGAAGAATCCACTGTTACAGTTTGCCATAAAAATACAAAAGATTTAAAATCTCATACTTTAAATGCAGAAATACTTATTGTTGCAGTTGGAAAACCCAAATTAATAACTGCTGACATGGTAAAAGATGGTGCTGTGGTTGTTGATGTTGGAATTAATAAAACAGAAGATGGAAAATTGGTTGGAGATACAGATTTTGAGAATTTAAAAGAGAAAGTTTATGCTATTACTCCTGTTCCCGGTGGAGTTGGTCCAATGACAGTTGCATCTTTATTGATAAACACTATTAATCTTTACCGTCTGAAACATCATTACTCACCTCATCCTTTGACACAAATCTAATATCTTTTTTAACTGCAAGTCCTCCAGAAAGTATGATTTTTGTTGCTTCATCTACTGTAAGATTTGTAGGGATTACATCTTCTTCTTTGTAGAAGATTGTGTATCCTGATGTTGGGTTTGGGGCAGTTGGAACATAAACTGCATAGTACTTTTCACCTTCAAGGATAAGTTCATTTGCAACAAAACCAATAGATAGAGAGTGCCTGTCTGGAAAGTGGACAAAAACTGTTTTTGAAAAATTTTTCTTTGTTGAAAAAAGACTTTCCATAGTTTGTTTTGTGGCTGAATATATAGTTCTAACCAATGGAATTCTATCAATAAAATAATCCCATAATTCAAGGGCTTTTTTACCTAAATAGTTCTCTGCCAACAGTCCTACTAAAAAAACAAGGGTAAGGGTAATAAGAACACCAATACCGGGAATATGTGGAATTGGAACGAAATACCGTATATACGGAAGGACAAGATTATTGACAAATGCAAGTACTGTAACAACAAGCCATATTGTAACTGCAATCGGGACTAATATAAATAGTCCCGTTAGAAATATATGTCTGAATCTTTTAAAGTTCATCTTTAATTTGTTGTTTTACCAGTATTCCCCGGTCTTTGATAAGGTACAGGAATATACTGAACAGCTGGTGTGCCACCTGTTGGTTGAGGATATAAGTCCATTAATGCATAGACTTCCTCTGGCATATCTGTGCTTACATTTAATCCTAATTCTTTTAAATGTTCTACTGTAAGTGGATAATCGTGAGTCCATTTTCCCTGTGATAGTTCTTCTGCAATATTCTCTGCTTTTGATTCATCAAAACCTTTTTGTAAAAGTAGATTTTTTACTGTATCTTTCATTTGTTTTAAAGCTTTTTTACTTACATCTATCTTAACCAGTGTTTCGTCATCAATATCTTTAGGTTCTTTTAGGTTCTCTATTTTTACAATAGACGCCGCTGGTTCCTGTCCCAATTGTGGGTCAACAGGACCTAAAACAGCGTGTGGGTCCATAACTATTTTATCTGCTGCAAGTGCTATAAGTGTTCCTCCTGACATTGCATAATGTGGAACAATTACTCTAACTTCTGCCTGATGGCTTGCAAGTGCGTTTGCTATTTGTGTTGCAGCTAATGCTATACCACCAGGTGTATGAACAATAAAATCAATAGGCATATCCTTAGGGGTTAATCTTATTGCCCTTAAAACCTGTTCTGAATCTTCTATTGTTATAAATCTCATCATAAAAAATCCTAAAAACGAACGGCTTTCCTGTCTGTGGATAAGAGTAATAACCCTTGATTTCCTCTTTTCCTCTATTGCTTTAATTAACCTATCCCTTGCCCACTGTAAAGTCTGGGCTTTCATCATTGGTAAAATCAGTAAAAGTATAAAAATCAGCCAGAATAGTTGACTGATAAAATAACCGTATTGGTCCATTAAATTAAGCCTCCTGATGTAATTTGCTAAATGCTTCTCTTATTTTATCTTCTAATTCTTCTTTATTTTTTACTTCCTGTACTATTTTAAAAAGGTACTGGTTGTCTTCCATTCCTTCAATAGATTTTTTATAGGTTCCTTTATTGTAGCCCATTTCCTGCCTTATGTGGTTTAGAACATTTTTTCCAATGTATAAAAGGTAAAGATTTTTGAAAGAGATTGTATTTTTTACTAACAGTCCAAAGAAAAATACACCTTCTAAAGAATTTCCTTTTAAAAATCCTTCTGCAACCCTTTCAGTAAGGAATATTATTTTCTTGTACTTATCTGTTTCTGCTAAATAGTGGTTAATATATTCTCCAGATACATTTATATTATGGAAATCTTCTTTTATACCTCTTAAAAAATAGTCTATTTCAGGACTTCCTATAATTTCTCCAATATCATTGTAGTCTAAAAGTATATAAGACATTATAAAATGCCATATATCCACAACTTCTATCTGTACATTTTCCATATCTGGTTCTTGTTTTTTCCACCACTTCCACGGCAAACTATCTACAAGTTCAGCACACTCTATCCATGTTGCCCTTACAAAATCTTCTTTTGTCCTTTCTTTTCTCCATTCAGAATTTATTTTTTTATTAAGTTCTTCCTGAAGCTGAAACATATCTAAAATTTCTACTTTCATGATTTTTCCTTTATAATCCAATTGCTTTTTTTACAATGTTTAACCTGTTTTCCATTTTATCCTTTTCTTTTTCTTCTTTGAAAAATTCAAGGATTTCTTTGTCGTCTATTTTTATGTTGTCTACTTTTTGTCCTTTAAGTTTTTCACAAACTAAATCAGCTATAGCCATAAGTTTTTTACATCTTTTTGAGGATGTAAACTTAGCATCTACTATTTTTTTATTTTCTGTTTTTACGTAGCATTCTACTTTATGTACACCTTCCTGATATGAACCTAATAATTCAAAACCTTCTAACTTTTCTTCTACTTTATTTTTAAGCCCCTGTTTATGATATTCAGAAACCTTCATCTTTACCTCTGTTTTTTAATTTAATTATAACAGATATTTTCATTTGAATGCCCTAAAATCAATATTCTCAAATATTCCGTTTTTGTATTCAAGCCAATCTAAAAATCCATTGTCTATGTTGTTAGATTCAACCATTTCTTTTAATTTTAAAAAGTTATAAATATGTTCTTTTGTTCTTCTTGTTGCGTAGTCCCTTGCTGTTTCTGTTGTCATTAAAAATGCCCAATCACTGCTCTGGGCAAGGAGTAGTTCCCTTTCCATCTGGTTTATAGCCCTGATTTTTATACTATCTGTTTCATTTTTATAATTTTCTGAAAATTGTTCCATAACATCAGCCATGTAGTGGAGGTGTTTGTATATCCAGTCATTTCCCGGATTTAACCAGACTTCGTAGTATCCTTTATCTCCCCATGATGAAGGGGAAGGTTCAACAACTTGATTTGTTGGGTATTCTTTAAGGTATTCAATTGGTGTTATTGCTTTAAATTGTTTGTGCCTGTCTATTTCTTTAAATAGATAGTAAAGAAAATCTATACCTTCAAACCACCAGTGTCCAAAAAGTTCTGCATCGTAAGGGGAAACTACAACAGGTTTCCTATCCATTAGTTTTGATAGATGTTCAAGCTGTTTATCCCTTGCCCAGTGGAAATGCATTGCGTGTTCAACTGCTCTACTCTGGGCAATGTCAGGGTCGTAAGGCTGTTTATCTGCAAGGTCAACATCACCTGTAATTTTATAGTATTTTATTCCTGTGTAAACTCTAACTCCATCAGGACTTATGTAAGGTTTTATATATTCAAACTCTAAATCAAATCCAATATCCCTGTAAAAATCTCTATAATTTGGGTCTCCTGGATATCCTTCTTTTGAACTCCACACCTGTTTTGAAGATTCTGGGTCTCTGCCAAAAGCTGCAACCCCCTCTGGAGTGTAAACAGGGGCAAATACCCCATATTTTGGAGCTGGCTTACCAAAAACTATTCCATGGGAATCTAAAAAGAAAAATTCAATACCGTATTTAGACAAAATTTTGTCTAAATCTTTGTA
>JALSSE010000029.1 GCA_026984415.1 Hydrogenothermaceae bacterium
TAAAAAGCTAGATTCATTATAAGCATTCCAAATAATCCTATATATTGTTATTAAATTCTTATCCATTGTATCAAATATTCCCCATCACTAATTTTTATATTATTTTTCATACTGTTTATATCAATATATACTAAATTTATCGGTTTATAGCCAATTATTTCTTCTTCTTCATTAACAATTGTATCTAAAGCCATTTTAAATAAACTTCCTCTTGTGTATTCATCTTTATTCCAATTTTTATATGTTTTTAGTTTTATGCCTTCTATTTCAGTTTTAGGGAAAATTTTTAAATTATCAAACTCTTGTTCTTCTACATCGTATAGATTTATATCTATTATAAGGTCTTCTTTTCTTCCAAGTCTTAAAATTTTTGAGCTATTTTGTATAGCATTCTTTATTTTTTCCTCAAAAGGAGACTTTACATGTATAATCCACTTACATTGATGAAGTTTTTGAATAGATATTATATTTGTTTTTATTTCTTTTTTTGTTTGTAGTATTAACTGCTCTTTTTCTAAAGAGCTTGATTTGTATACTCCTTGTATAGAAAGTTTTGTATTTTGATAGTTTATACTTTCGTAATCTGTAATGGCTCTTAAAAAACCAAAAACAGTAGAAGGAGGAGGCAAAGGATAGCTCAAATATGGCATTCCTATAGTTGCAATTCTAAAATGAGCTGTTTCTTGGTATATTTCAAGTCTTAACATTTTTAACTCTCTTGGAATATTTCCTCTATTATCTCATTAACAACTTGATTATATGTTAAATAATCAGCTATTTTTATTCTTTTCCCTTCTTTTTGAGCAAACTCTTTTACTTTGTTTGATAACTCTTTTGTATCTAAGTAACCTCCTTCATTTATTTTTTTCTTTAGATAGTCCTTTATCAACAGCATATACTTAGGAGCTATATAGTCTAACGAAAATGATGCAAAAAATGGAGTTAAATTTCTCTCACTGCCTTCTAATCTTTTTGATAATTCTCCCATTCCCTCTAAAAGCTCTTTTAGTCTTCTTTTTCTCTCTTCTTTTTTCAGAATAATGTAAATACTAATATATGCTTTCCATTTTTTATTTTCTTTTTTTATGATCTCTTCTATTTCTATATCCTCTACTATATTAGAAAACTTATCAAAATCTAAATCTATATTCAATGAAAAATAGTCTTCCATAATCTCATAAAGAGTTTCTATTTTGTCTCTATTACTATCCAATTTTTTATTTTTCCTATTATCGATTTTATCTTTTATTTTCTTATATTCTTTATCTGTTAATTCTGCTATAATATCGCTCTTTTGTACTCCTACTCTGTCTATTTCTATTCCAAACGGCATTATATATATTCCGTAGAAGTTTTCTTTGTTTATTATATTTGCCTCATCTTCTCCATACAGTTTTGAAATTGCCATATTTGTCATAAACTCCATATCCCCAAAGTAATTGTTTATGGAAATTCCGTTATCAACTACAAATGGAGCTTCCCTTTCATATTTAGGTTTTGCTACCATTGTTCCTGCAAAATCAAATTCTTCACTGTCTATTATTGTCCCTGTTCTTTGGACTACACCACCTTCTTTAGTGACTATAGGTTTACTCCATCCTTTATATTTTTGTAAAGCATTCCATAAAGCTCTTTTGTATGAAACTGGTGAAAAGAAAACTTTTATACCTTCAGGTGTTGTAATTTTTTTAACTGTAGCAATATTTCCTATTCCATCTCCTCTATTTACTACCCCTGTTTCTATTACAAAAACTCCTGTTAGTTTCATTTTATTGAACCTCCTGAGTTAATAAAGAAATCATTTCTTGTGTTCTATTTTCTATATCTTCTTTTTGCCATTTATCTTTTTGCATTATGATATTAATACTTGGAAAAGTTGATAAAGAACCTCTGAAATATCTTTCTTTTTTTTCATCAAAATCTAAATTGGATAAAGATGAATTTTTTCTTCTATTAAGTAAAACTAAATTTCCTATTTTATTTTTATAGGTTTCTATTTCTTCTTCTGTAAACCACTCTTTCCACTTACTATTTTCCTTTGGATTCTGAGGAAGTATGTGTTCAACGGATATATACTTATATTCAGTAATTAATGTTGAATTATCTTGCTTTAGGTATTCATATCTAAGTAATAAATATTTTGTATATGGTCTTCCATAAATATCCTCACTTAGAATGCTTTTTAGTTTCTTTATATCTACAGAGAAAATTTCATTATTATTTATAATATCTGAAGGTATATTAGCATTATCTATAGTTTTCAGAATTCTATATATATTTTCCCTTCTTTTTGTTGGAGTTTCACCTAATATCCAAGATGAAACAAACTTAAATTCAAGTTTCTTTAAAAACTCAAATAGGTATTCTTTACCAAATTTTCTATAAAACTCTAATAAAGGAGGTATCCAGTCTGTAGAAGATATCCCTTCTTGCATTATTGTTATTAAATTTTTATAAGAATTTGATAAATCTTCTTCAGTAGTAAAGTCAATAATCTTTTTGTAAATATTGAAATACCTTTCAATAGTATCTACGGTATCTCTTCCTTTAGCTAACTTCCCCTTTTTATATATTTTTTCTTCAAATTCTTCTAATAAGCTTTTGTTAGCCTTGTCTTTTATAAGAATAGTCCTTATATACTCAAGAAATCTTTCAAAATTTTCTTCAAAGTGATTATGTATATTTTCCCATTTCTTAGCATAGAAATTTGCCATATTTGAACCTTCTGAACTTTCTATTTCACCAACATTAATTGCCTTTAAAATATCAGCATTAGTCAGAGGAATTCCTCTGTTATTTAAAATAGTAAAAAGTCTAAAAGCATCCTCGAAAGAATCTGTGGAAACATATATAAAAACTACTTTGTTTAATAAATAAGCAATGAATTTTTTGACTCTTTCGTCTCCAAACACTTTAATTTTATCATTTATAAATTCATCTATAATTTCAATAGCCTTTTTCATATTTTTAATAGAAATATCTTCTTTTAACTGTTCGTTTATTGAGTTATGTTTTATGAAATTTGTTAAAAATAGATTGGAATTTCCTCTTATTTTAAAAATAATCCTTTGTCTTTCTGGTGTATTTGTGTAGGGATTATTTTCTTGGAATAAAAATTGAGTTAATGTATTCTTTAACTGAATATCTTCTTTAAATTTCTTTTTGAATGTATTAAAAATTAATAAAAAAGTAGTTAATCTTTGTTGTCCATCCAGTATTTCATATTCATTTATAGAACTATCATTCAGTTTTCTAAGAACCAAAGAACCTACAAAATATTCATCTTCTTCTCCTGTAGTAAATGCAAACCATAAATCTTCTAATAATTCTAGAATATTATCCTTGTTCCATACATATGGTCTTTGATATTCAGGAACAACGAACCAAAAATCTCTAAATAAATAAGATAACTCTTTTTTTTCTGCATCTATTCTCCTCAAGCCTATATACCTCCTTATATATTTACTCCTTGAACTTCTTCATCTATATTTTTATTATTCTTACTTTTTTCAGTCATCAATGCTAAAGCTATAGTTGTAGCTATCTCTTTATATGTGTCTCTGTTTATCATTTCTAGATGATCTGTGTTTATTGGAGCATCATAGCTAATCATAACCCGTGTTAAGGTTTCCATAAATTGATCAAAACTTCCCTTGGAAGCGTCTAAAAATGAGTTAGAAAGGGCTATTATTTTGTTGTTAAATGTGTTCCAGTTTATATTTCCTCCCTCTGATAATTGAGATAAAACTCTACCTCTTAAAAACTGCCCATACTCTTTAAATGCTTTAAAATGTTTCATCTCTAAATTTTCCTCCAAAACAAAATGCATTTTTAGAATTTCTAATAAAACATACACATAGAAACCTTTTACAGGTGGATTTTTAGTTTTATTTTCTCTAAATATTTCTGCCATTATAGAAAGTTTGGCAAACCTTTGAACCAAATAAAATAGCTTCTGATTGTTTGTTAAATACTTTAAGATTTCTTTTGATAAGTTTATAGTTTTATATCCAGTTTTGTCTTTTACTTGTCCCCATAAACTCTCTTTATATTTATCGTACAGCTTATTAATGTTATCTTCAACTTTTAATAGTTTCAGAATAATATCCTCTGTTAAAAGATAAAATTCCATATGTGGAGATTGACTATCTAAAACAAACTCTATGATTTGTAAATCGTTTAAAGTAGCTCTCTCTTTTAAAACCAATTTTTCATAATCTATGATTTTTTTAGTAATTTCTCCAATATCTTTTAATTCTGAGCTTAAACTATCATTTATATTTTCCAAATCTTCCAAATTTGCTCTGTAAACAACAACTGCATTAATCTTATTTCCCAAAAATGTAAAAGATTGTGTTATTGCAAGATTAGAAACTAAACAGTATGGACATATAAATATAGATAGATCATTAAACCAAAAGGCATTAAGCTGAGCTGGAGCGAAGAAAAATGTATCTCTGGTTATTCCTTTTCCTGAATTAACTCCACAAAATGAACAGGTATTTGCTTCTTCGATATCTTTATATAATTTTTCTACAGCTTTTTTTAATGTTTCTTTACCTTTTACCTTCATATCTGCTTGAAAATTCAAAAGAACATTATTGAGTAAATTTACAGATTTATTCCAGATAATATCTTCTATATCTTTGAGATTTATTTCTATATCTAATAATTCTTTGATTTTTGATTTAATTTCTTTGGAAATCTTATTTATTACCTTTTCTAAATTTTTATTTTCTTTTGTTAAAGTTTCTATATTTTGAGCAAACTTTACAGAGTTTTCTTTCTTTAAACTTTCTATTTTCTTTTTAATTTCTTTATTGTCTTTAAATAAAGTCTCAACAACCTTGTAAAAGAAATAAGCCAAACTTTCATTGGATATAAGCTTAAGAATAACAAGCTCTAACAACTCCTCAGGCTTTTTATCTACCTCTATATAAAATCTTCCATCTGTTTTATATTTCTCTTTAAAGGAATCTAAAACTTTTTTTAAACCGTATATTCCTAAGTCATATTGGAAATTACCTGTTAGGGTGTATTTCATTCAACAACCTCACTTTTGGTTTTATCCCTAAACTTCTTCCAAAAACTCCTTTGGAGTTAAAATATGTTTTTTCGTTTTATTCCTAAAATCTTTTGCGTTCCATGTTATAAATACTTCTGTTTTTGATTTTTCAAATAAATCTAAAAT
>JALSSE010000030.1 GCA_026984415.1 Hydrogenothermaceae bacterium
TATGGGGATAATTAATCCAGACTATTTTTGTTTCTTCTAAAATAGATTTTTCTAATTTATCAAGCCTTAAAAGGAAATTGTCTTCTTCCTTTAGCTGAACAGGGAAAGGAATTCCATTTGCAAATAGTGTTCCCCTTTCATAAACAGGGTAAGCAGGTGTTCCAAATATAACTTTTTTCTTTTCTTCTTCTGAATCTATAAAAACAAGTGGAAAGTGGAATATAGCTTCTTTTGAACCAGCTGAAGGAATAATTTCCTTTTCCGTATCTAATTCTACGTCAAACCTTTTTTTAAACCATCTTGAAATTTCTTCTCTTAATTCTTTTTTTCCTGCAACTGATGGGTACTGGCTTACTTCTGGAACTGCATTTATAAGAGCCTGCCTTATTTTTTTATCTGTAGGTTCCTTTGGGTCGCCTGTTCCAAAATCGTAAATTTTTATTCCTTTATCTTTTAGTTCTGATTTTATTCTGTTTAGTTCTTCCATAGGATAAGGTTTTAAACTTTTTAAAATTTTATTCATTCTACTCCTCCGTGTTGAAAAATATATTTTCTAATATATATTAGGAATATATTTAGTGTAATTAAATATGATAAAATTTTACATTTTTTTGAAAAAGTGTAAAGATTTTTTACAGTTAACCCGAAAAATGTAATAATTTTAAACAGGAGGTTGTTAAAAATGGATTTAAACGCAGTTATGGTATTTGCAGGGTTCTTATCTTTTGTTGGAGCAGCAATGTTATACATGATATTTGATTAAAAGTGGTGGCAAGTTAACTTTCACTGTCTCTGAAGAAGGTTAATTTGCCTTCATCGTCAATTTTTCCAGATAAACTCTCGTAGGAAGAGTAATAATAAGGTGTATAAGCTTCAAATTCGGCAGCACAGGTGTCAACTACTTTATAAGATACGTTAATTCTTTTTTCTCTGATTTTATCTTCAGTTGTTTTTAACAGTCTTGCTAATTCTTTATCTGAAAATCCCCACTGTTTTGCTTTTTCAAACTCTTCATCAGAAATTGTTGTTAATGTTTTTGTTGAAAGGTAAGTTTCAAAATCAATAATCTCTTTAATCTGGTTTAAAAACCATTTATCTATAAATGTGTAGGAATGTATCTGGTCTACTGTGTATCCCCTTCTGAATGCTTCTGCAATATACCATAGTCTATCAGGGTTCGGGGTGATTATTTTATTCTTTACTGTTTCATCATCTGTATTTTCTAACTTTGCATAAAATCCATATCTTCCAAGTTCTAAACTTCTTAAAGCCTTCTGAAGACTTTCTTTAAATGTTCTTCCAATTGCCATAATTTCCCCAACAGATTTCATCATAGTGGTTAATGTTGGGTCTGCTTCTGGAAATTTAGCGAAATCAAATCTTGGTATTTTTGTTACTATATAGTCAATTGTTGGTTCAAATGATGCTGGTGTTTCCTTTGTTATATCATTTGGTAATTCATCTAAAGTATAACCAACTGCTAATTTAGCTGCTATCTTTGCAATTGGAAATCCTGTTGCTTTTGAAGCTAAAGCTGAAGAACGGGAAACCCTTGGGTTCATCTCAATTATGTAAAACTTTCCATTTTTTGGATTTTGTGAAAACTGAACATTTGAGCCTCCAGTTTCAACTCCAATTTCTCTTATTACTGATATTGTGTAATCTCTTAAAATTTGATATTCCCTATCTGTTAGTGTCATCGCAGGTGCTATTGTAATGCTGTCTCCAGTGTGTATTCCCATCGGGTCTAAATTTTCAATAGAACAGATAATAACGCAGTTGTCATTTTTGTCCCTCATAACTTCCATTTCAAACTCTTTCCAGCCTATAACAGACTCTTCAAGTAAAACTTCAGTTATTGGGGATGCTTCAAGTCCAGATTTTACTTTTGGTAAGAATTCATCGTAGTTGTAAGCAATACTTCCTCCTGTTCCTCCTAATGTAAACGAAGGTCTTATTATTACAGGAAATCCTATCCATTTTATAATTTCTTCTGCTTCTGAAATGGAGCGAACTACTGCACTTTTTGGCATTTCCAATCCTATTTTTTCCATTGCCTGTTTAAAAAGGTCTCTGTCTTCTGCTTTTTTAATTGTTTCGTAGTTTGCCCCAAGCATTTTTATGTTGTATTTGTCTATAATTCCTCTTTCATAAAGCTCAATAGCAAGGTTTAAAGCTGTCTGTCCACCTAATGTTGGTAGGATTGCGTCTGGTCTTTCTTTTTCTATTATTTTTTCTAAAACATCAGGAATTAAAGGTTCTATGTAGGTTTTATCTGCTATTTCTGGGTCTGTCATTATTGTTGCAGGATTTGAATTAACTAATATAACTTCATATCCTTCTTCTTTTAATGCCTTTGCTCCCTGTGTTCCAGAGTAATCAAACTCTGCAGCCTGACCAATTATTATTGGTCCAGAACCAATTAACATTATTCTATGAATGTCTGTTCTTTTAGGCATATACTTACCTCTGAAATTTTAATTCTAAATATTTTAACATTTTCAAAAAACCTTTTACTGAAAACTACAAAAGTCCCGAAATTGTTTAAAAATAAGTTGTAAAATAATAAATATAAACTTTTAAGCAGGACAGGAATTGGAAGATTTAATTAGAGATATAAATATTTATTTGCAAAATTTTGGTGTAAATGAACTTATCTTCTTTTTTGTTGGAATAATTGTCTTAATTCTCTCCTATTATCTCAAGAAAAAGATTAGTACATTTTTTAAAAATGTTGAATATTCTGAGTATATAAGCCATGCAATTGGAATTTCTATACTTATTTTACTTTATTACTTTTACGGTGTAGGTCTTGAATTTGATATTAAAATCTCACCTATACTTTTTCAAAACATAACAATCTTTATTTTAATTTATGAGGTTTTAGCTTCTGTTTTCAAATTTCTCCATATTGAGAATAAAAAACTGTTTTATATAATTTTAGCTTTCACATTTATAAATGTTGTTCTTGCTTTTATTATGGATGTTGCACGGGAATTTAATTCTCCAATTGGAAAAGAGTTTGGTCTAATTTTCCTTTTTAAATCTCTTGCTCTTATTCCTATATCAATTATTGTTTATATCCTTTCAACAACATTAATCAGATACATTCCAGACAAACTAAAATTTTTTAAGATATTTTTAGAAAAATTCCATTTACTCTTTAACGTACTTGTTATCATAATCGGATTTTTGTGGATTACAGACATTATCAATCCATCTATAAACCATTTTATATTAACCATTGTTTTAGTTGTTTTGATTCTTCTTTATACATTTATCCTTTTTTATATTGAAGAAATTTCAAAAGAGAAGAAAATTGCTGAGCATTTTCCAAATTTAAAACATAGATTAAGGGTTATTCTTACAATTATTTTTCTTTTAATTCTTTATGACATTTTAGAAAAAGGTCTTGAATTAAATTTTTCAGAATTTATGAAAAAAATATACATTGTAAAAACAGATGTACTTACAATTTCTCTTTATTCAATTTTGGAATCAATAATTTTATTTACACTTTTAATTAATGTAATACTTATTTTAAGGTCAATAATAAGGTACTGGAAATTTAGACAAACAGGTGAGGCTGTCCCAACACCAGCTGAAGCTATTATTTATAACTTCGGAATACTTGTAACTTCAATAGTAGCCCTGTCTGTACTTGGAATAACATGGAAAGTTCTTTTACCTTTGATTGGTGCTTTAGGAATTGGTGCAGGATTTGGCTTACAATCAATTATAAATAATTACATAAGTGGATTTATTCTAATTTTTAACAAAAAGATAGAAGTAGGAGATGTTGTGGAAGTGCCTGGTATGGCTGGTAAATTTACAGGAACAGAATCAGACTTTGTTTTTGGTATGGTGATGGATATTTCAGTAATAAATACAGTTATTCAAACGATAGATGGAATAGAGGTGGCTATTCCAAATTCAAAATTCGTTTCTGAAAATATTATTAACTACACTTACTCAAATAACAGGGTTAGAATGAGAATCCCTTTTAAAGTTGCATTTGATACTGACCATAAAAAAGTTGAAGAAATTTTACTAAAAGTTGCAGATGAGTTTACTCCAATAATTTTACTATCTCCAGAAAAACCACAGGTATGGTACAACAGGATTTTAGATTATTACGATGAGTATGTTTTACTTTTCTGGATAAATGCTTACAACTGGAGAAGAATTCAGAGACTTAAAAGTGATATTTATAAAAGGGTCTGGGAAGAATTTAAGAAAGAAGGAATTAAAATTCCTGTTATCAACGTGGAAGTTAAAAGCGACGATGATATTCAAAAACTGTTGAAAAGCTAAATTAGTTAATAACAAAAAATTAAAATTCTAAAAGGAGAATACTATGCCTTACAGTATGACAGGATTTGCCTTTGTTTTAAAGACTACAGATGAATATGAAATTTCCATAAAAATGAAATCTTTAAATAACAAAGGAATTGATATTCATATCAAAGGCAACAAAAACATATTAATGTTTTTAGATTTGGAAATAAGGAATATTATAAAAAAACATTTTGAAAGGGGTAGTTTTCAGGTTTTTATAGACTTGAAATATCTAAAACCGAGTATCGTTGTAGAGCTTGATAGTCTAAAAAGTGCAATTTTAACAGTAAAAAATGTTTTAAAGGATGTAAACCTTGAAAATGTTTCTGGAGATAAAATTTATGATTTAGCTTCTCATATTGCATCAGAAATGCAGGAAGATTTGATAGATGAAAAAATAAAATCTATTGTTCTTGAAGCAGTAGAGGAAGCCTGTAAGGAACTGAAAAAAGAAAGAAAAAAAGAAGGTGAAAAATTAATTAAAGATATAGAAGAAAAATTAAAAATTATTGAGGAAAACCTTGAAAAAATAGATAAACAAAGGGAAGAAATTGTTAAAAAAGCACAGGAAAGAATAAAAGAAAGGGTTAAAGAGCTTTTAGGGGAAGAATATTCTGAAAGGGCTTTTATTGAAGCTTCCTTATTGGCTGATAAAATGGATATAACAGAAGAAGTTGTAAGGTTAAAATCCCATATACAGAGATTTAAAGAGTTGCTGAAATTAGATAAACCTGTTGGCAGAAAAATGGATTTTATGTGTCAGGAAATGCACCGTGAAATAAACACAATGGGAAATAAAATTCCAGATT
>JALSSE010000031.1 GCA_026984415.1 Hydrogenothermaceae bacterium
TAGATGAGAATGTATTTATCAAGAAAAATGGAGACGCTGACAATACAAGAACAACTGCTTCTGTAGAGTTTGGTTTCTTATTCTAAGAAAATTAATTTATAATTATACATTTGAGGCGGGTTTAAACCCGCCTTTTTTATTTTAAAGTCGAAAATCATGGTAATATATTTTCTATAATAACTGAAAATTGGAGAAACGATGAAATATAGAAACCTTGGTAATTCTGGATTAAAAGTATCAGAGATATGTCTTGGATGTATGACATTTTCTGAAAAAGGCTGGAGAAGCTCTGGTTCTATGACTTTTGAAGAAATTCAGAAAGTTGTTGATTATTCTATTGATAAAGGAATTAATTTTTTTGATACTGCAGATATATATGCTTTTGGCGAATCGGAAGAGTTATTAGGAAAAGCTTTAGGAAATAGAAAAAATGATGTAATTATAGCAACAAAAGTTCGTGGAGTTATGAATGAAGATGACCCAAATGATAGAGGTCTTTCAAGAAAACATATAATAGAATCTTTAGACAGAAGTTTAAAAAGATTAGGTAGAGATTATATAGACCTTTATCAGTTACACTGGTGGGATAATACAACACCAATAGAAGAAACTTTAGATACTCTTAATGATTTGGTAAAGTCTGGAAAAGTCAGATACGTTGGAATATCAGATTTTGCAGGATGGCAGATTACAAAATCTGTAATGATTCAGGAAGTGAAAAATTATCCTAAATTTGTATCAGCCCAGATGTATTATTCCCTTTTAGGTAGAGATATTGAGTTTGAAGTTGTTCCTGCCTGTGAAGATTTAGGATTAGGGATACTTCCATGGAGTCCATTGGCTGGAGGTTTTCTTACAGGAAAATATACAAAAGATAATATTCCAGAAGATAGTAGATATTCAAGGATGGAAAGACCGTTTTTAAGGTTTGATTTTGAGAAAGCTTATTTTATTGTTGATGAAATGAAAAAAATCGCTGAAAAATATAACGGAACTGTTTCACAGGTTGCTTTAAATTGGTTAAGGTCAAAACCTTTTGTAAGCTCAATTATTATTGGAGTCAGGAATTTAGAACAATTAAAAGACAATTTAGGAAGTGTTAACTGGGAATTAAGACCAGAAGATGTTAAGTATTTAGATGAAATTTCTGCCCCTGAAAGACCTTATCCCCAGTGGTTTTTAGATATGTTTGCAGATTTATGATATAGGTTCCTTTTTTAAATTTTTAGCTATGTTCCTTATTTCAGTTAAAAGTTCATCAATACCTTCTTTAGTGGCAAGTGAAACAGGAATAAATTTATATCCTCTTTTATTAAACGATTCTTTCAATTCGTTTAACTCTTTTTTATCAGATAAAATATCAATTTTATTACCAACAACGATTTGAGGTTTATTTAAAAGTTCTGGTGAATATTTTTCTAACTCTTCATTGATAGCTTCAAAGGCTTCAATAGGTTCTCTTTCCCTAAAATCAGAAATATCTATTACATGTATTAATGCTTTTGTCCTTTCTATATGTCTTAAAAATTCATGACCTAATCCCTGTCCTTCTGAAGCACCTTCTATTAAACCCGGTATATCTGCAACAACAACAGATTCACCAATATCAAATTGGATAACTCCTAAAACAGGTGTTAGTGTTGTAAATGGATAGTCTGCTATTTTAGGTTTTGCATGGGAAATTGTTGAAATTAAAGTTGATTTTCCAGCATTTGGAAAACCTATTATTCCAATATCAGCAAGGAGTTTTAGCTCTAATACAATCCATTTTTCTTCTCCTTTTTCTCCTTCTTCAGCCTCTGTTGGAGCCTGATTTGTAGGGGATTTAAATGCTGCATTACCTTTTCCACCTTTTCCACCTTTTGCAATGATTACCTTTTGTCCGTTTTCTGTTAAATCTGCAATAATTTCTCCTGTTTCTGCATCTTTTACAATTGTTCCAACTGGAACTTTTAGAATTAAATCTTCTGCAGATTTACCAAATTTATTTCCCCCTGAACCGTGCATTCCTCTTTTAGCTTTGTAATGTTTTTTATATTTAAAATCCATTAATGTCTGTAATTTGTCATCAGCAACTAATACAATATCTCCACCTTTTCCTCCATTTCCCCCGGCAGGTCCACCTAAAGGAACAAACTTTTCCCTACGAAAAGCAACACATCCGTTTCCACCATCTCCTGCTTTTACATATATTTTTGCATAGTCAACAAACATAATTTTCCACCTTTTTCTGTTATTTTTGAGTAATTAATTTATTCCTATAACTAAAAATTTCTAACGGGATTTAATTTTTTCAATAGAAGGTCTGGAGTTTAAAAGTTTTTTTGTGTAAGGATGTTTTGGATTTTCAAATATTTCAAAAACATTTCCAGTTTCAACAATTTCTCCCCTGTATATAACCAGTACTCTGTCAGCTATTTCTGCAACTATTCCTAAGTCGTGTGTTATTAAAAAAATAGATAATTTGAATTTTTGTTTTAAGTGTTGAAATAGTTTTAATATATGTGCTGAAACTGTTACGTCTAACGCTGTTGTTGGTTCATCTGCAAGTAGAACTTTTGGGTAGTTTGATATTGCTATGGCAATTGCGACCCTCTGTTTTAAACCACCAGACAGTTCATGAGGATACTGGTAAAATCTCTGTTCTGGATTGGGAATTTTTGCATTTATCATTGCTTCTAATGCTTTCTTTTTTGCTTCTTCTTCATTTATCTTTTGATGGGCTAATATTGTTTCTACTATTTGTTCACCTATAGTTAAAAGAGGGTTTAAAACTGCCGAAGGTTCCTGAAATATCATGGAAATTTCTTTTCCTCTAATTTTTCTTTTTTCTGAAGCTTTTAGACTTTTTAAGTTAATGTTGTCATAAAGTATATTTCCTTCAATTTTTGTGTAATTAGGAAGTATATCTAAAATAGCCTGACAGGTAACACTTTTACCTGAACCTGATTCTCCGACCAATGCTACAATTTCTTCAGGAAATAATTCAAAAGAAATTCCTTTAAGTGCTTCTATAAACTGGTTTTCTATTTGAAATGAAACTTTTAGATTTTCTACCTTTAATATTGGCTTTTTCATTTTTAAAAAAGGTCTGGAAGATTCCAGACCTATATGGTTATTTTTCTAAAACATCAACAATTTTGATAATATCTTCGGCTCTTAAGACTCCAGTATAAGATAAATTAGGAGGAAAAACTATTGTTGGTGTTCCAGTTAATTCAACCTTATTTGCAAATTCATCTACTTCTTTTAAAGTTTTTTCAGCTTTTTTACATTCTTTTTCTAATTTGGAGAGTTCTTTATATTTTTTACTGTTTACAATTTCAAAACTTTTATGTAAAATTTCTGCTTTTTCTTTTTGAGAAGAAGCACATATTATGTTTTGAACAATTCCTTTTGCGTGTCTATGGAAAGGTAATGGGAATAGATAAATTTCAAATTTTATATCAGGTCTTTTCTCTACAACCTTTAATACTTCATTATGCATTACTGCACAAGCAGGACATTCAGGATCTTCTATAATCATTACAGTTAATTTTGCTTTTGGATTTCCAATAATAATATTTGGTTCTGGAGCGTTTTTCACATTAATAATTTTCATTTCTTGTAAAAATCTTTTTGGAGCAATTTCTTTAAGCTTTTCTACTTTTTCTTTACCTATGATTTTCTCTAAATTCTTAATTTTCTTCTCTAATTCTTTTTTTGCTAATTCTTTTTCTTTTTTCTTATATTCTTCTGCCTTAGATATTAACTCTCTCATTCTTTCTCTTGTTATAGATTTTCCATTTTTTAAATCAATTATCTCTCCAGAAATAACAAATTCTTTATTACAGTCTAAATAAATTGGAAATACTTTCCCATTCCTTCTACTGTAAATATCTACTTCGTAAAAACCTTCTATTGGTGCTTCTGCTGTTCCTACTACTTTTGCACTTCCTAAAATTGGTTTTAAGATTTTTTTGGCTTCTTCAACAGAAATTGTTCCGCTGGAAAGACAGGCTTCTTCTCCAAAACTGTTTACTGCAAAAATTGTTAGTGCTAAAAACGATAAAATAGAAATTCTGAGTTTCATACAACTCCTCCTAAAAGTTTTATTTTTTTAAACTGAAACATTAAATTCCCTTAATGCTTCGTTTAATGATGTTTTTAAATCTGTAGATGGTTTTCTTTTTCCGATAATTAGGGCAGCCTGTACCCCGTATTCCCCTGCAGGGAATTTTTTAGTGATTGTTCCGGGAATTACTACACTTCTTGCAGGAACTCTTCCTCTGTATTCAACAGGTTCATCACCTGAAACATCAATAATTCTTGTAGATGCAGTAATAACAACGTTTGCTCCTAAAACAGCTTCTTCCTCAATAACTGCCCCTTCAACTATTATACATCTTGAACCTATAAAGCAGTTATCTTCAATTATTACTGGTTTTGCAGAAGGTGGTTCTAATACACCACCAAGTCCCACTCCACCTGAAAGGTGAACATTTTTTCCTACCTGTGCACATGAACCTACTGTTGCCCATGTATCAACAAGTGTTCCACTTCCAACATATGCCCCAATATTTACATAAGATGGCATTAAAATAGCTCCTGATTCTATGTGTGAACCATATCTTGCTGTTGCCGGTGGCACAACCCTAACTCCAGCCTCTTTGTATCCTTTTTTAAGGGGGATTTTATCGTAGTATTCAAATGGTCCAACTTCCATAACTTCCATATCTTGAATAGGAAAATAAAGAAGAATTGCCTGCTTAACCCATTCGTTAACTACCCAGTCTCCGTCTTTTTTTTCTGCAACTCTGATTTTTCCTTCGTCTAAAAGTTTTATGGTTTCTCTTACAGCATCTTTATAATCAATTTTTTTTAGAAGTTCTCTATTTTCCCAAGCTTCTGTAATAAATTTTTTTAACTCTTCCATGAATACCTCCATAAATAATCAATTTTTTATTTTATAGGTTATTTGTGTAATTTCTGTGAAAATTTTATTTTAATTTTTTTGCAAGCTCTGGTAATTTGTATAAATAAACAAGTATTTTTTTCCATTTAGTCCATTCAATTGCTGGCATACTACTTCCGTACATTTTTCCACTTTTTAATGTATTTATTACCCCTGATTTTGCTGCAACAATAACATTGTCTTCTATTGTT
>JALSSE010000032.1 GCA_026984415.1 Hydrogenothermaceae bacterium
GTAAGCAGTCCCATGGAACATTTCAATATGGGCAAATATTTTTTTGTTCTTAGGGAGTTCTGTTAAAATTTCTTCAACTTCAAACTTTATCCCTTCTTCTTCGTATTTTTCTCCCACTTCCCTCTCGTTAGCTTTAGATGTAAAAAATGTTGTTTGACCTTCTCTTTTTCCTAAAATAAGGTCAAATCCCCATCTTTTTAATGACTTTAACTTAAATTCCCTTTCTTTTTCTGGCTGTCCTAATGTTTCAAAAACCAGCGTGTTTAATACCTGCTCTTCTCTCAGCGAAAGAATGTCCACTTCTGTTTCCTCCAGTTAAATTTAATTATAATTACAATATATAACTTTAGTTTACTATTGTCAAGAAATATTATCATATTTAAATAAAATATTAAATTAATTATAACTGTAACTTATTGATTTATATGGAAATTTCTTTATGAATAGTTTTTTATAAATATTAGTGTTTATTACTAAGATAATTAGTTAACAAGTACTAATCTATTTTTATTAAACAATTAAATTTTAATTACTTATGAAACAAATATTGATTCTCCATATTCTTTTCGTTATTTCAAACTTGTCAAATAGACAAAAAAGATATATCCTTTTATTAAGAAAAATTAACAAATGTGGAGTTTTATTATGGAAATTACATATTTAAGGGTTTCAATTACAGATAGATGCAACCTCAAATGTTTCTACTGCAGACCAGAAAATCAAGAATTCATTCCACGGCAGGAAATTTTATCTTATGAAGATATGCACAGAATAATAAAAGCCCTTACAAAGTACGGTTTAAAAAGGGTAAGAATTACAGGTGGAGAACCTTTACTAAGGCAGGATTTAGATAAATTTATAAAACAGATTAGAGAAATTCCAGAGATAGAAGATATATCTTTAACTACAAATGCTATAACCCTTGCACAACACGCAAAATCTTTAAAAGAAGCTGGATTAGACAGGTTAAATATAAGTATAGACAGTTTGAAACCTGAACTTTTTTATAAAATAACTAAAGGACATCTATCAGATGTAATAAATGGAATAGTTGAGGCAAAAAAATGGGGATTTGACCCGATTAAAATAAATGCTGTAATTGTAAAGGGAATAAATGAAAATGAAGCCCTTGATTTTGTGGAGTTTGGAAGGAAATACGGGGTAGAAGTGAGATTTATTGAAATGATGCCTTTAGGACAGGGGCAAATAAAGTGGGAAAAGGATTATGTTGAACCTTTAGAACATATAAAAAATCTTATTGAAGAAAAATACGGAAAACTAATACCTTCTTCATCAATTGGTAGTGGTGCAGCAAGGGTTTATGAAATACCAGAAATAAACACAAAAATTGGATTTATTACTCCAATGTCTAATCCATTTTGTGATGGATGTTCAAAATTAAGGTTGACAGTTGAAGGAAATATAAAACTGTGTTTAAGAACAGATGAAGAACTCGTTGCAAAAGATGTTATAAAATATGGAACAGATGAAGAACTTGATAATTTCATTAAAGAAGTATTGATAGCAAAAGAAATCTCAAATGCAAACATTGAGAAATCAAATTACGAATTTGGGGACTGTAGAAGAATAATGACAAGCATAGGTGGTTAATCAAAACCACCTTTTCTTTAACTCAAACCTCAATTTTTTCAAAAACTTACCGATAATATCTGAAACAAAAAAACAAGGATATCGGTATGAAAATATTTAATATTTTTTCAAAAAACGATAAACAGAAGAAAAAAAATCCTGATAAAACTAAAAGTTTTGATTCAATAGAAAAAGAAGATGTTCTAAATAAAAGAAGCTACGAAAGGTATTTTGTGGAAAAACTTGAGATAAAAGGATTAGGTTCGGTTTTTGATGTAAGCAGTAAAGGTTTTAGAGTTAAAAAAGAAAAACCAGATGAAATAGAAGGTGATTTATTTGAAATACCAATTGAAAGTGGTGTTATTAAAGTTTCCCTTGTAAAGGAAGATAGTGAATTTGCAGAGTTTGAATTTTTAGAAGAATTTGATGTTTTTGAGTACATTCAAAGTCATATAAAAAGGTTTAACAAAATAGAAATAAAATCAGACAAACAAGTAGATAAGAAAGTACTATTAGAATTTCAGGGAAAAGACAATTTAAGAAAAGTTATTAATCTAATGGCAGAGTTAGAAGACCCAAATACAAATTCTGACAAACTAATCTCTGTAATTGAAGAAATTCCAGAAGTAGAAGAACAGATAATAGAAAAAGCAAACTCTGTTGAAAATGCTTCACAGGAACCTGTAAAAGATTTATTAAATGCACTTGTAAGATTAGGTTTAGATGAAGTTAAAAGAATTTCAAAAGCAGTTATTATAAAAAAACTATCTATAGCTGATACTACCTTTCCTGACTTTTCAAGGTACGAAGCTTTTAATATTTTAAAAACCCTTTCATTTAAGAATATTTCTCCTTTATTCTCTTTTAGAGATTTACGTTCAGAAGGGAAAAGTTTACTATCTACGGAAACTGTAAGCCTTTCTATACTAAAAAAAATATGTAATGAAAATTTTATTAAAAATTACAAGAATTCAAGATTTTTATACTCTTTTCCTGCCAGAAATTTAGAAAAAGTTTGTTCTGGTAAAGATTTATTGGAAATCAACAGGATATACTACCTTGAAATTATTGATTCTTTTAAATTTTTGTACGATGGGTATGTAATTGCACATCTAAATTTATATCCGTTTTATAAACTTGATGAAAATATAAAAATAACATTAAGCAATCGGAAATTGAGATTTTCTTTTGTTTCATTTTTATCATTTTTAACAACAATATACATTTTAGATAAAGATAAAGAATTCGGCTATGTTCTTATAAACAGGCTTAATAAATTAGGTATGAACTCAAACAAAGCAGTTGATTTTATTAATAATATTGTTTTTGAAGGAAACCAGATTCTTGAAAATATAGGATTGAGAAAATCATTAAGAACTGTTTCATTTCCATCTTTTTCTTATAATTTGAAAAAAATATTTCCAGAAGAAATGTACTTTAATTATTTACACAGAACATTTGAAAAAATAAATCTAAAAAAAATAAAAAGGGTTGCAATAAGATTTGATGATTTTACTTTTGGACATTATGTCTTACATAGATTTTTAAATTCTCCAGAGTTTGATTTTAATACGAAAAGTTTTTGTGTTGTTCCGTGTGCTAATCTTGAAGATGAAGATATGCTTTTAGAAGTTTTTTCAGGTTTTGATTACATAATTTTCCAAGAGGTTGATAAACTTCCAAAACACCTGTTTAAAGATTTTGTTAATTTATGGAAAAAATTTGAAGGTACAATTTTTGCCACTTACAGCATGTACAGTTTTATAGATTTTAATAACAAAGATTTATTTAATCTTTTTAAAGATTTTATTGTTTACTTACCTTCTTATTTTGCAAGTGATAAAATTTATGAAACAATGTTAGAACATTCAGAAAATATTTTAAAAGGATATTTTGAAAATATATCTTTTGATAAAGAAAAATTTTCAAATGAAATATACGACATGGACTCTGTTATAAAATCAACAATTAAAGAATATATCTAAAAAATAAGCTGTTTATTTTCTTTTCTTCATCTGCTCAAAAAGAATGTCAGTATAGAATTTTTCTGTGTATTCTTTTATCATTCTCCTTGCTGAAAAAGTTGGAGCTACTGTTTTTATAGCCTCTTTCATAACTTTTACCCAGTTTTTCGGTATCCCTTTAGACGAGATATCATAATAAAGTGGAATTACCTCATTTTCTAAAACATTGTAAAGGGATTCTGCATCTAATCTATTTCTTTCTTCTCCACTTACATCAACATCTGTTCCGAAAATCCATCCATTTTTTCCGTTATAACCTTCTATCCACCATCCATCTAAAATTGAAAGGTTTGGTACACCGTTTAAAGATGCTTTCATTCCACTTGTTCCAGAAGCTTCTAAAGGAGGAATAGGATTATTTAACCAGACATCAACCCCTCTTATAAGGAACTTGGCTAAATTCTGGTTGTAGTCTTCAACAAATACAATTCTTCCTCCAAAATCAGGGTCTTTTGCCACATTAAATACTTTTTGTATAAGTCTTTTTCCTTCCATATCTGCTGGATGGGCTTTACCTGCAAATATTATCTGAACAGGTCTGATATCATTATTGACTATTTTTTTTAATCTGTCTAAATCGTATAAAATTAAATCTGGTCTTTTGTAAGCTGTAAATCTCCTTGCAAATGCAATAGTTAAAACTTCTGGGTCTAACATAACCCCTTCAGCAACAGTTATTGATGGGTCTTCTTTATCTTCAATCCATCTTCTTCTTATATGCTCCCTGATATAGTTAAATAAAATCTGCTTTGCTTCTTTATGGGTTTTCCATAAAATATCATCTGGAATATCATCTATTAATTCCCATATAATTTTAGAGTCGTGCATTTCCATTAATTCTGGGTCTAAATGGTTTTCGTAAAGCTTTTTTAATTCCCTGTGTAGCCATGTTGGAACATGAACCCCATTTGTAACGTAATCAATTGGTATTTCTTCTAAGCTTTTTTCTGGCCATAGATGTCTCCACATGATTTTTGTTACTTCTTTATGTTTTTTACTTACTGCATTTCTATGTTTAGAAACTCTCATTGCAAAGGCTGTCATGTTAAATCCTTCTTCTATATTTTCTGGGTTTGTTCCCAACTGGAAAAATAGATTTAAATCAACACCAAAATCCATTGATGCCTGATGAAAGTACCTTTCCATTAAAGGAAAAGGGAATTTATCGTGTCCTGCTGGAACTGGTGTGTGTGTAGTAAAAACAACCATTTCTTTTGTCCTCTGGACTGCTTCATCAAAATTACCTGTTTCTTTAAGAAATTCAGCAATCTGACCAAACAAAACAAATGCAGGATGTCCTTCATTTATATGTATAACAGAGTAATCAATACCTAATTCTTTTAAAAGTAGATAACTTCCCAATCCTAAAACGATTTCCTGTTTTAGTCTCTGTTCTATATCCCCTGCGTAAAGGTTAGATGATATATCCCTGAGCCATGGTTCGTTTAATTCAATATTTGTGTCTAACAGGTAAAGGGGAACTCTCCCTACCATTACCTTATTAACTTCTGC
>JALSSE010000033.1 GCA_026984415.1 Hydrogenothermaceae bacterium
ATACAGATAGTATAATAAGTCACTATAACGGAAAACCTTCAGTTCTATTTCAATTTTATCCTCAAAAACACTTTTTCTATGCTGGAGATGATTACATTTTTAATTTATTTAAAAGCAAAGGGAAAGAATTAACGTTATACATGTTTCCTCCTTTTGAAGGAGACTGGGAATATTTTTCAGGATACGATGGGAACAAAAATGAGATATGGAAACCATTCAAAAAAATAGAAAAAATTATATTGAGAAAACCTACTGAAAAAGAACTAAAAAAAGCAAAAGAAATATTAACAAAGCTAAAAAATGTCAATTCAATTTCTGAAGGGAATAAGCTATTAAACAATCTAAAAAAGTTAGAAAATAACTTAATTTACACAGAAAAAAGGTATTACAAAATAGAAGGAGAACCAATTCAGAAAAAGGAAATAAACGGAGTTAAAACTTTCTGGATAAGAACAAAACTAAAAAATTTCCCAATAAAAGCAAAAAATGAATTCAGCATTTACGGAATTTCAGGAATAGATACACTTTTTTATAATGATATTCCTTTAAGCATAGAGGATTTATTAAAAAATAAAGAAATTTTACCGTTTGGAACTGAACCAAAGGTTGGAGATACATTTTATCTTGCTTCAGATGAAGCTTTTTCAAAAAGGAATGGAAACATAAAAATAACTTTTAGCTTCAGTTCAGATTCTTTTTTTTCAAAATATCTTTATAAAAACGAGTATAAAAATACAAATATTTCCTGGGAATACTGGAATGGAAAAAGCTGGAAAAGTCTAAATCCTGAAATAACTGTACTCAACAAAAACAAAGTAGAAATATTACAGTTTTTATCCCCTTCAGATATTTCAAAAACAGAAGTAAACGGAGAAAAACATTACTGGATAAGAGCAAGAATAACAGGCTTAAGCTACGGCAATTATGAAGTAGTTAACAATCAGGTACAACCTAATTTCTACCCTCCAAAATTAAAAAACATAAAAATAGATTTTAGTTTAGAAAACTCTTCACCAGAATATTCTTTTAATTATAACAACCTTGAATTTGAAGAAGTTAAAGAAATAATAAAAAATCCGTACAAACCTATACCAGATGAAAATCCATCTATTTACTTAGGTTTTGATTCTGATTTTGGAGAAGGAAATATAAATCTATTTTTTTCACTAAAAAATCCAAACTGGAACGAAAGTAAATATTTAATATGGAAACACTGGGATGGAAAAATATGGAAAGAATTATCTGTTAAAGATAAAACACAAAATCTGAGAGAAAGCGGAATATTCCAATTTATATCTCCTAAAGATATACAAAAAACAATTAAATTTGGAGAAGAGCTTTACTGGTTAAAACTTGAAATTATTGAAAAATACAAACCTAAAAAAGAAGAAAAAAAATTAGAACAGTCTAACTCCATAAAAACAGAAACAAACAGATGTATAAAAACATTAAACATCTTAGAGAATATTTTTGAAGCAGATAGTAAAAATGAAAAAATCACCCTGTATGGAATATATCCAAATACAGTTTATGCTTTTCAAAAGGAAACAGTAAAAAACGAAATATTAGGCTCAAGTGATGGTTCTCCAAACCAATCTTTTAATCTAAAACATAAACCTGTTATTGATGTTGAAATCTGGGTAAAAGAACAAATCAAACCAGAAGATAAAAGTACTAAATATTTTCAAGAAAAAAACTATTTCTGGGTACTGTGGGAAGAAATAGATGATTTAGATTTTTCCTGTGAAAAATGCAGACAATATTCAGTAGATAGGGTTTCAGGTGAAATCTTATTTGGAAATGGAATAAATGGTAAAATTCCACCAAAAGGTAAGGACAATATAAAAGCAAATTACACAACAGGAGGAGGAATTAAAGGAAATCTACCAGTTAAAGAAATTAACAGACTTGTTTCATCTATTTCGTATATAGATAAAGTTTACAATATAGAGAAAGCCAGTGGAGGCTCAGAACCAGAGAATAAAAATGACATATTAAAAAGGGTTCCTAAAACATTAAGACATAGAGAAAAAGCTATAAATTCTTTTGATTTTGAAAATTTAGTAAAAGAAGCATCAACAAATATTGCAAAACTAAAAATCATCCCAAAGCTAAACAACAAAGGCATTTACCAAACAGGATGGATTACAGTTGTTATCTTTCCAATTTCAGAAGAAAAAGAACCAGAATTATCAAAAGGTTTAATAAAAAATATTGAAAACTATATGAAACAAAAGCTTCCTATTACCACAAAATTTCAGGTTATTCCGCCAGTTTATGGGAAAATAAATGTTAGCTTAACTATTTTTATAAAAGATTTCAGTAAATTCTCAAAAGTCAAAGATAGTGTAAAACAAAAATTAGAACAATTTTTAAATCCAATTACAGGAAATATTAACGGAAATGGATGGGAATTTGGCGAAATACCTTGTTTCTCAGATTTTTTTACAGTTATAAACAGTGTTGAAGAAATAGAAAACATTGAGAACCTTCACATTTTTCTAAAAGTTAAAAACAACACTTTCTCAATAACATCTGACGAAACTTCACAGATAAAAGCACCTCCTCATCTACTTATTGTACCTGGTGAAATAGAGATAGAAATAAAAGGAGCAGAAAATGTCTATACCTAAAAATATACTGGATAATAAAGAATTTAAAGATTTTATGGATGAAGCAAAAGCAAAAATCCCTGCACTGTCAGTTGAATGGACTGATTTCAATATAACAGACCCAGGAATAACAATATTAGAAATTTTAGCATGGTCTCAGGATATAAATATTTACAAACTAAGTAAAATTACAGAAAAACATCTCTATAAATATTTAAATCTTTTAAACACTACCCCAGAGCCAGCAAATCCATCAAGTACAATGATTACAATTAAATCTGATAAATTTTTAACTATTCCTGAAAACACTGAGATAAAATGTATTTCTTCAGGAAAATTCGTTAGTTTTATTACTACACAGGAAACAAAAATTCAAAATTCTGAAATAAAAAAACTGATATTTAATAACGAAAGAGGGTTAAACGAATACAGTTTAAACAAATCAAGTTCACTTCCAGAGTATTTCTATCTTTTTGGAGAAGAAACAAAAAGGAATAACCTTTTTTATATTGGATTTAATAAACCTTTAAAAGACACCTTCAGTATTGGAATAGAACTCTATGAGGAAGACCTTCCTGAAAAGAGTTTCCACAACAAAGAAAAAATAAATTTCATACCAGATGTAGAAATAGAATGGAGCTACTGGGATGGAAAAAACTGGGAAACTTTAGAAATAATAAAGGACAACACAAACAAATTTTATAAATCTGGAACAGTAATACTATCACTGGAAAAAAAGATAGAAATGAAACTTAAGAAAATACCTGTAAATTCTAAGGAACAGTTTTATTTCTTAAAATGTAAATTAAAAAAGCCAGATTATGAAATATCACCAAGGGTTAAGGCAATTTTTATAAATGCTGTTAATGTAATCCAAAAAGAAAAACATGAAAATGAAAATTTAGGGAAAAGTAATGGCTTTCCAAATCAAATCTTCTTTTTGAAAAATACTCCCGTAACATCTGATGAGGTTGTAATTAAAGTAAATGGAGAAATATGGAAAGAAACAAAAGATTTAAAACACCACTCACATAAAGAAAAAGTTTTTTATATAAACAGAAATATAGGTGAAATTCAATTTGGAGATAACATCAACGGGAAAGTACCTTCCCCATATTCAGAAATAACTGCAACGTACTTCTCAACATTAGGAGAAGAAGGAAATATAAACGAAGGAAGTCTATGGAAAAGTGATATAGACAACATAAAAATATCAAATCCTTTCCCAGCAAAAAAAGGAAAAAACCCTGAAACTCTAAAAGAAGCTTTTTTAAAGGTGAAGAAAGACCTAAAAATTCCATACCAATGCGTAACAGCTGAAGATTTTGAATATATTGCCTTAAATACTCCTGATTTAAGAGTTGCAAGGGCAAAAGCCTATCAGGTTGATAATAAAAATCTTGTTAATGTTATTGTTGTTCCTTTTTCTTTTAAAAGAAAACCTTATCCAAGTAAAAACTTTATAAAGACTGTATGTATTCATATTGAGAAGCACAGGTTAATTACAACAGATGTTAATGTTATTCCCCCTGAATATGCAGAAATTTCAACTTCAGCCAATATAAAAGTGAAGGAAGATTTTAATACAGAAACCGTTTTAAATACAGCCTATGAAAATTTAGAAAAATTTTTCAATCCAGTTTTTGGATGGAAAAATGGAAAAGGCTGGAAGTTTGGTTATCCTGTTTATCTTTCAGATATATACGAAATTCTGGAAAATACAGAAGGAATTGAGTGTGTATTTAATCTTCAGGTTTCATCAAAAGGTGCATTCCTGAGATATGAAAAAGGAAATATTATTTTAAAACCCTATGCCTTAACAGTTTCTGGAAAACACAACTTAACTGTAATACCTTCTTATGAAGAATGTAGGAGTTCACAATGAAAATAAAAAAACCTGTATTTCTTATTTCTTATCCTTCAGATTTAAAGGAAAGTGAGTATAAAAATTTATTTATAAATTCTAAAAAAGAAAAAGCTGAGCTATTTTACACATTTGGACATTTTAATGAAATTGAAATAAAAGGTAAATGGAATAACATAATCACTTTTTCTGTTTCTGAAAACTGCCCTGTAGTTTATTTAATAGACAAAGATTTCCATATATGGAAATACGATTTTATTAACAGAACTTCTGAAAAAATAAATAAAATTGTATCAGGAACATTTAAAAACATAAAAGATTGCGAAACAACAAAAAACCTTCTTATCATCGCTGATGAAGATAAAATACAGGCTTTTTCTACCATTACCTGGCAAATTTTATGGGAAATTAAAGACGGAATAGACAGTAATAAAAAACCATTTAAACCTGAAAAAGAAACAGATTATAAATTCAAACCTATCAAAGTAAGAGCAACAAATGAATTTATTTATGTTTATGAACAGTACAGAAAAAGGATTTTAAAATTTAATTTAGGAGGTGAGTTCGTCAATGTTATTACAGAAAACACCCAAATAATAGATTTGGCAGTTTTTAATGACAACATTTTTATAATAAAACAAACTGATATTCCAGAATATCTAAAATTACCAGAAAACACAACTATAAACTCTGCTGATTTTGATAACTATTTACATCTTTACATTGGAACAAACTATTTTGATGATGAACAGGGAAGCATTTTTATTTTAGACAAAGAAAAAAAACACGTAGACAACCTTACATCTTACAAAAAAGAAGTAAAAAAGTTAATTATTGATGGCAAAAACAGATTGTATGTTCTTGGAAAAATAGATAATAAAACAGTTTTATCAATTTTCAAATCTGAAAAAATTTACAACCAGAATGGAGAATCAATTTTTACCTTTGATAGCACAATTCCAGATTGTCAGTGGCACAGGTTAGTTTTAGACTGTGAAATTCCAAAAGGAACTAACTTGACTGTTATTTTATATGCAGACGATGATAAAAACCAATCAATCAAAAAAATAGACACTAAAGGAATTTCCTTCCAAAATCCAACAGATATCTATATTCCTGATAATTTCAAAGGACAGTACCTTTCAGTAAAACTGAAATTCCAATCGGATTTTACTAAAAAAAATTCACCTGTACTTAACTCAATAAAAGCCATATTCCCACGGAAAACCTATTTAGACTATCTTCCTGCCTTTTATCAAGAAAACAAAGAAACAAAAAAAATATTGGAAAGGTATCTTTCTATTTTCCAGACTTTAAACGAAGAAATTGAAAAAGAAATATTAAATACTCCTTATCTTATTGACCCTTTAACCACAAATCCAGAATTTTTAAACTGGCTATCAGGCTGGTTAGGGATAATAAGAGATGAAAACCTTGATACGAACAAATGGAGAATTTTCCTGAACAATGCCTACTCCTTTTATAAGAAAAGGGGAACAAAAGAAGGAATTAAAGAAGTTTTAAGAATACTCCTGAACGAAGAACCAATAATAGTTGAACCTTTTCAAATAAAGCAGTGTGGAGGACAGCTTTTTGAATTTAAAAATCCAGAACAGGAAATAGATGATTTTACATTTTGTATTTTTCTAAAACCAGAAAAAGAAAAATCAGAAAATTATTTCCAAACAGTTAAAAAGATTATCAACACATGGAAACCTGCCTATACAGAAGCAAAAGTTGTACAGTTAAAAAATATGATTCTATTGGGAGCATTTACAGGATTAGGAATAAACAGCTACCTTTATGAACCTCAACCTTTAGCTGGATTAGCAGTAATTCCATTTGACACAGTTTTAACAGATACAGAGGAAAATTTACAAATAGAAATTCATTCCCGTTTAGGCGTAGATTCAAACCTTAAATTTTAAAAAAAGAGGAGGATTATCATGTCAGAACAAAACTGCAAAAAAGAAATTCCAGCATTTGTAAGGAACAAATATTTTTATGGAAAACTCCTAACTGTAAGGGATTTTAATTTAGAGCAAGAATACTTTTTAAACAAAATCAGGTTTGCAAATAAAATGCTTCATGGTTATGGAACAGTTTGTGGATTAGAAGCATCTATAGTTGTGGCAGATGAAAACAAGTTAGAAATATCACTTACTAAAGGTGTCGCTATAGACTGTTGTGGAAATGAAATAACAGTTATAGAAAACAATCCAGTAGAAGTGGAGAACTGGGATAAAGTTGATAAAAACAAGCCAATTTATATCTATTTAAAATATTCCGAATGTGAAACAGAACCAGTTGCCAGCATAAGTAGTTCATCAACCTGTGAAGAGGAATGCTGTAATAGTAGAATAAAAGAAACATTCAGTTTATATGCAACAAACGATGAACCAGAGTTAGACACAGTTTTTACAGTAGTTTCACATAAAGACAATACAACAGACATTTTAAATGAAATAAAAGAAAAATTTTATGAAAACAAAAAAACAAAATGTAGTGATTGCCAGGAAGAAGGTGTTTTAATTACAGTTTTAACCAAATCTGGAAATTCTTTTCAAATTGATAAAATAAAAGAGACAGAATTAAGACCTCTTATCTTTACAAATCCAATGTTAAGGGACTTAATTATCAGCCATAAATCAGATTTTGATAATCCCCATAAAACAACAGCTGAACAGATAGGAGCACTAAAAACAATAAATGGAATTGGAAATACAGAAGAAAATAAAACTACAAACGTGAATATAGTATCAAATGATGCTACCATTGAAATAGAAGGGAACATAGAAGAAAACGAAATAGATTTGAAACTTTCACCAACTCTCCAAAATCAGATATTAGATATCCAGAGATATCTGAAAAAGTTAGAAACTGTCTTTATGTATATAAGAGAAAGGGCTTTAAAATGTACAGTTATTAACTTTAAATTAGCTGGCAACGAATTTAAAAATAAGATAGCTTTAGAAATATCTAAAGAAGCTAAAAAAGCAGTAGATGAAAAAATTTATGAAAATGAAGAATTATTTTTTAAAACTTTAAAATCTTTATCAAAAAAAGAAATGGATTTAGTAAATTCTTTAGAAGGTTCTGTAACTGAAAAAAGCCTAAAAGAATTATCAATAACAATAGAAGAACTTATAGAGAATCTTAACAATGAAGATATTTTAAAAACCGCAACACTACAAGATGAAGTTTGCTTTTATCTACTTCAATTAGAAAAAATAAAAGAAGAAGAAACAATCTGTGAAAAAACCTTAAACTGCATAGAAGTTGCTTTTAGAAATGTATCAATAAAGTTCGGAAGTCAAACAGCAAAACAAATAGAACGGAAAATAGCAGAAGGTTTAGATAACAAAATCTGTAAAGATGAAAACAAAACAATACAATTAATAAAATCTTTAGCATTTAAAAACGTTTTAAAAGAGATTAAAGAAACAACAACAGAAAAAAGTTTGAAAAACTTAAAAAATGCAGTCAATCAATTAGATACTGCTCTTTCTGAGGGAACTTTTGAAGCAATTTTGAATACCCTATCTAATATATGTAATACAGCCTCTAAACTTGAAAAAATAAAATCAGTTACAGTTCCAGAATTAGTTGGTAAAAATGTGAATGAAGCCAAAAAAATAATTACAGAAGCAGGCTTATTAGTTGGAAATATAAGCAACAAAGTTGATTTAACAAAACCAATAGGAACTGTATTAAGTCAAAATCCAAAAGCAGGTATGAAAGTAAAACCAAATACCCCTGTTAACCTTGTGACTTCCAAAAAATTAGAAGTTATAACACCTCCTATTAATTTAGGAGGAACAGTAATTGGTGGCGGAACAGTGTTTACCCCGAAAAAACTAACAGATGTTCCCGGTATTGGTTCCACTACAGCAAAAAAACTATCAAATGCAGGAATTAAGACAGCTAACGAACTTATAAACAAAAAACCTGAAGATATAGCAACTATTTTAGGAATAACTACTAAAAAAGCAGAAAAACTAATCAACAATGCGAAAAAAATACTATAAATAAACTTGCCTGCCTTTTTACAAAAGGGCAGGTTCTATATCTTTAAAATCGAGTAAATCAGGAAAACTTAAATTCTGTACTGCCTTTATAAAAAAATTGTACCTTTTATAAAAATTATTTTTGGTTACACCTAAAATTTTCATTATTCTTTCAACTGGATATCCCATTTCAAGAAGGTGAACAACAAAACTATCCCTCAAATTGTTAAATGTAAATGAGCCATCTACACCAGATTTTGTTAAAGAGTTCTTGAAAATCTTTTCAATAGTCCTTTCTGTTATTTTTCCAGTTTTGTTTTTCTTTGACTCTGAAAAAAAGAGATAATCAGAATAACCATCTTTGTCTCTGTAATAACTTGTTATATAAGATTTTATTTTTTCAGCAAGACTGTCTGATATCGGTACTGAACGAACAACTTTTAAATTTTTATCTCTAACATAAATAATTTTTTTCCCTAAATCAATATCAGAAACTTTTATCCTCCTTAATTCACTTAGCTTTAAACCACAACTATACGCAATTTCTATTAAAAGTCTGTGTTTTGGATTGTCTATACTTTTAATTAATTCATAAATTTCCTGTCTTGAAAAAATTTTTGGAAGTTGTTTTCTTGTTTCAGTTTTTAGAGTACTGAATGTATCTATATCTAAAGAATTTTCATAAAAAAATTTTAAAGCATTTACAGTTGTGTTTAAAGTAGAGTTTTGTTTTCCTTCTTTTTTTAAATATCTGATATATCTTCTTATATCTTCAAAATTTACATTTTCAGGTGATTTTTTAGAAAATTCTAAAAATCTTTTATTTACATAAAAGTATAAGTCCCGGGTAGAAGGTTTTAAATTTTCATTTTTCGATTTTTCTATTAAAGGGTATAAATGACAGCTTGGTTCTAAAAAATCTGCAAATTTAATTTTTAACTTTATATAGTTATCTTTAGTCCCTTTTATATAGTAGCTGTTTCCTCTTTTATACATCTCATTTTTAAATTCTTTTTTTAATTTTTCCTTTCCTTTTTTGTTTTCAAATACAAACACTCCTGATTTTTTTAATTTTATCATTTTAACCCTTGTTAAATATTTGATTTGTTAAAATATTATACATTTTTTAGCTGAAAATTTAAAAAGAAAGGGGAATTTTCCCCTTTAATGTTTATTTTGAATGAAATGTTCCTAAAATCCATATATCTTGCAAGTTGTTTTTATCAAAATAAAATCTCCAATCTCCCATAGGCTCGCTTGGTTTTGCTTTTTCTAATTCACCAACAAGTAAATTCCCAAAAAAAGTGTCCTTATTGAGTATATCACCTTTTCCATTTGAAGGATTTTTGTATATTCCAAGTGTCCCTTCATTCGTTTTAGCTATCATTATTATTTGTTTTAAGGATTTAGGCTTTCCTTTGCTCCAGAATGGATAGTATTCTTCTTTCAAGTTAAGAAACAATTCATAACGTCCATTGGTTTCGCTCTGAGGGGAAGTAAACTTTGCCCATTCAGAGGGAAATTCGTGCCTGATATCAAACAGGCGGGTACAGCCAGGGGCTGTGCCTTCCATTATTTTATTTTTTAAGTTCTCCATGGCGGCATTCCGTAAAGACTCTCCTCCATCACGAGCTGTATATTTGATGTGCAGAATCACATCGGTGATAGTGCTATAGTCAAACTGGGCAGGTTCATCTGCAGAAGGATTGGCCGGAAGTTCAATCATCCACTCGCTTATGACTCCAGAGTTCTCAAAGGGGAGATAGCGCTGGTCGTGAAGGTTTGTCTCAAAAAGTCCACTGTCATTCTGGGCACTGCTTGCAACAACAGACTCAAGACTGCCCAGGAAATCACTAAAGCGAGGGTCCTCCGGTCCCTGACGGGTATATTCTGGATCAATAGCAGGACTTTTACGGATGCTGCTTTTTAACAAGGTGAACTTGCAGTTTATGCCTGTGTAAGGACCTGTCACGCACGGTATGGTTATCGCTAAGGTCTTTATCCTGCGGAAGTAATGTCCCGGGCCGTCCATGTCAAAAAGTTCTTCTGGAAGCTTAACGATACATCTTCCTGTTTCGCGGAGCTGGATCAGGGCAAGGGGGTCAACCTCACGCAGGCTCACATGTTTTGTAAGTTCATATTCCCTTCGGTTGTTCTCATGATAGGCCATCTCCATCCGCTTGATGTCAAGGTGTAGTTTTTCTCCGGCAAGCAGGCCTTCCTTTCCTGCAAGGTAGTCGTATTTGATAAAGCTCAGGTTTGTATCACCCAACTCGTGCTGAAGGGCCCTTTCCGCCTTCTTTGCTATATCAAAGGCCATCTGAAAGGCTTTGGCGTAAAGCCCCTTTGCTTCCCTCTTCATCCATGCATAAAGAGCCTTATTTGTTTTCTTGCCGTGTTCTTCAGTTCCTTCTGGATTTAGAAATCGCTCGATCTCTTCAGCGTGCTTCATCTGGAGGCGGTGGGTTTTGAGCTCCTGCTCGGCTATGGCTTCCCTTATCTGGGCAGCCCTCAGCTGTTTCAGGATCTGGTTTATCTCAGCAGCAGCTAAATTGCTCTGGAAAGCCCATTCCTGCTCACGACGGTAAAACTTATTCATTCGGGCACTTCTTCTAGCTTCGAAATTAAAACGATCAGCAACTGTACGAAAAGCTTTAGCCGTTGAGGATAAACTCCAACCAAAGTGAGAGCCTCCGGTTTCTACTGTACCTCCAACACCTAACGGCATTCCATGAATTTTGACCTCAGGAATAGTATGTATGGCAGAACTGATTGTATCTATTATGTTTGCTGTATCAATAGCTAACTGAGCTACTTCCAAGAAAAAATCTTCTTTTACTTCGTAGGAGCTTTGAATTTTACCACCACCAAGGGTTTCAGCCACTTCTTCAAATAAATCCCTAGCAATATCCACCTTAATATCTCTCTGTTCAATCTCAGGCTCATCCTGGAAATAATCCATCCTTTCAAGTTTTTGCTTGTCCAGTTCACCGAAAGCCCCGCTTATATCTAGAATCTGCTCAAAAATTTCATTCTCCTTTCTTCCAAGCTGACGCTCGTAGTATATGTAACGTGCGAGGGCAAGGGCAAGGGATTTCTCTATTGCTTCTTTTGATTTTATTATCTCCTGAAGCTGGTTGTATTTTACATGCTCAACCATCTCCAGCACCGCACGCTCATGCTTTGCCCGAAGTATGGCCATGGCCTCAGCATCCTCCTTCTCCATGGCGGAAAGGAGCTGATTTCCGAGGGATTTTACCTCCTGGGCTATCTCTAAGGCCTTCTGCACAAGGAAGCTGAACCGCACAATTGGAAGAGGTTGATTCAATCCGCTTATTATTGCTCCAACATCAAGACTGGATGCCGCAGCTCTTGCAAGAAGGGCAGGATCAATGGGTGGAGAAAAGAGGGGTAGCCTGCGGAATCTGCCCATAATGTCAAGGCTGTTTCTTATCTTAAAGAGCCTGTCGGCAACCGTGTCCCAGTAGGCAAGGAGCTTTTCGTTCGGTGGGACGCAGAAATAAAGTGTTCTGGCAATGTTATTTATTATAGTAGTTGAGGTTGCTGTTGCCTTATCCTGAGGGAAAAAGAAAACAAAGGGAATATCTGCCTCAAGTTCAACCAATGCGTTGCTAAACTCATCCATCTCTTTCCGCAAACTTGCATAGGTTTTTGGAGTTACAGTGCCTTTTCTGGGTACAGGCTGAGGTTTTGGGCCGAGTATGTTTGCTGCCATAACGTAGATTTGGACCGCTTCATCCACACTTTCAGGAGTGTCCTGCCTGAAAAGGAAATCGCCCCAGGCAATGAGGTTATCAAGATAGGCCATGACTGTCTTATACATGTACGCCCACTGTCTGAAACGGGCAATCAGATGGGGACGGAAAGGATTTTCCCTCCAAACTTCGATAGAATTAAGTGTACCCTTCTTTAGATCAGTATCTTTGTCTGTTGAAAGATTGGTCAAAACCTCTTCAATCTTTTTGACATCCATCTCACGGAAGGGATAAACCTTCCAGAAACGCTGAGGAGAATTGTCATCACTATCATCAGTAGGATCAAATACATAATGGAACCATTTCTGTGCTTCGGCAAAGCGCTGGTTTTTGCTTAAGTGAATCGCTATGAGAAAGGGAATATGATAGAAGATCTCCCAGTTATAGACTGAATAAGCACTGCCTGTGGAGAAATCGAGGTTTTCTACAGGATAGGGTTTTTTGACAACTTCTTCGTTAGGTTTGTAATTATCAAAAAATTCCTTGTAAAGAACAGGTTTTCCATCTTTGAATTCCGTATCAGCATCAAGAAACTCCTTCACCCCTCCCCTTATAAGTTTCTGTATCAGCTCCCGAATATAGGGATGCTGGTAGAGATAAAACTGGCATTTCCAGACTTCTTCTGCTTTAAAGTTTAGGACGCTTTCTAATATTGTTTCTTCACGCATTGACGGTACAAACAAATTGTTATGAAAATTTTTATTGCTCATCTTATATCCCTCCTTAAATAACTAAAACCAGAACCAATTAATCCTTTATGCCCGATGAGGTTAATTCCTCTTTCCTGGATTCCTGTTCTTCCCGGTTCTGCAGAAACCTTTCCCATCTCTCCTATAGGTGTTTTTCTAAAATCAAGCACTGTGGTTGGATTAACCAGCCAGTCTTCGTAGTCTTTAATGGTGTATCTACTTCGGGGGTCAATCGGAGGTACAAATTCCAACACAGGGATAAAGGAATTGATGACTACCTCTTTTCCTAAATCTCTAAATCTCTCAGCTATGATAGAAGGTTTATCTATTACCCAACTTTTCCATACAGGTATAGAGACTTCTTCATATCCAGGCTCGGCAAAAAAGGTGTGCTCATCATCCTGATAGAAGAAGGGACTTTCCGGGGCATGTAGAGCATTGTTGGGAAGGACAAGGTTGTATTTTTTTACTTGGGATAATATCTCTTCAGATATTTCATATGATATTATTCCAGACAAAGAAGGAATCAGAATAGAAAGAATCGCAGCAAGATTTTCTGAACTATCCGTTTCATATTGTGTGCCCCGTTTTAGGGATGGGGTGTAATGGAATATTCCAGAATCTCTTTCCCCAGGCAATAATTCCGGTTTTGCATTTCGGCCTGCCATGTAGAATGCACAAGTCTTTTCTTCGGATATCAGATTGTTTTTATAAGTAGTCGTTTGCTCAACGTTATCAGTTTCTGCAATAATAATGGACAGATGTATCGGTATGTTGAGAACAATGTAAATCCCTGATCCATCTTTATCCGTATCTTTGGCAATGGAAATAAATATTTCTTGAGGTTTCACCCAAAAAGAATAATCAACAAAATTATAGAATTGTTTTTCAAGGTATTCTTTTATCTCATCATAAGAATATAGAGGAACAAAATTACTCACCTGTGGTGCACTCCATTTCCCCCTGTCATAGATACTCCAGTGAAGTTGGGCGTGGAGTTCCTTCTTTCCAGACATTCCTGAGATTGGCTTATCTGCTAAATTTTTTATTGTCTCAGATTTATTCTCATCAGACTTTTCAGGAGAAACAGGCTTTTCCATGAATGTCACCCAGAAGAGCCAGAGCCTGTCGTGCCAGACAACGGGTGCAAGGTGGTCTCCCTGAACCTCAACATTTACAGGCTCCCAGGGAGTCCACTCGCCACGCTGATACCTGCGGTAGAAGTATTTGTGGGGCTGGTTGTAGGTGCGGCCAAACACATGAAGAACATTGCCTTCGGGATCATCTTTATACTCTATGTGTGAGGCGACAATATCAAGCCTTGCCAGTTCATCAAGCTTTTTCAGGTAGTTGAGAAAGGCATCTTCAACAAGCTCCTCAGAGACATCTCCCTGAAGGAGGGTACCTTCAAGCTCCTGAAAGATGTGGGTCTTGTCGTCCCTGAACTCAGGCTCAAGCCAGTTCTCTGGCCAGAGGAAGATCTTTCTGTTTGCCTCCCAAACCCTGTATCGCTTCATCCACTCCCATTCTTTTGTATTTATGGCCGAAGGAAAAACATTTTCCTCAAGATTCAACAGGCAGCGCTGGATGAATAGTTGCACAGAAGCGATGGCAAGCCTTATCCTTGAGGTCCAGACCACAGGCTCCATTCCAGGGTCTATCAGGAAGTGCTCGTAGAGCTGTTCAATCCGTTCATAGCCAAGTTTGTGAATCACATAGGCAGATAGGGCATCCCTCTTCTTCTTGCGCAGGCGGTCGGAAATAGGTTGGACAATCTTGAGCCAGGTAGCTCTGTCAAAGCGAGCCTTTATGGAGTTTCTAATACCTTGTGTAATCTTTGGCCTGTATTGGTCGTTGTTGACAATCCCTCTCCAGTCTGCAATTTCCTCAGGGGGAACACCGAAGCGGTGGACAATTTGAAGGGCATCCCAGAGCCTCTTAAGCTTATGCAGAGGCTCATAATTCGGAGAAGATCCGAACAGAATCCCTGCGGTTTGCTTTACTGTATCAGGGTCACGGCGGGTAAGCTTGGCAAGCCTTTCGTAATAAGCTTCGTCTTCTTCTGCATCAAGCACATCCACAAGGTCTTCCGTATTTCCCGCAAGGTCTTTCTTCAAACTGCTGTATAAGCAAAGGGAAAGGAATTTGGAAAACAGCTTTTGAGCTTTATCAACCGATACCTCCTCAGCACTTACAGGCATCCTGAGGTTGCCAATATGGGTGAGGATGTAGCGAACCTCCTTCTCCTTAAGCTCAAAGGTCGCAAAAAGCTGAAGGACTTTGCTCAACAGGACATAGGCCTTTTCTGCTTCATCCATCTCTTTTGCAGGGTAGAGGTTCAGCCTGCTGATACTACCCTTTGGCAGATTTTCACCGCGAACAAGGAGCCTTGCATTTTTGCCCCGGAGATCTTTAAGTTCAAGGGTAAATCTGTAAGGGATGTTTGCCTTAAATTCGGTGTATACAGAGGTTTCCGCCTCAGAATCATTATTTGAGAGAAGTGGTTTGGATAGATGGTCAAACCTCAGTTCATATTTAACCCCTTCATCCGCCTCGATGTAGAATCTATAAGATCCGGGGGTTGGAACAACAATGTAGCCCTCAAATCTTGCACTTCCTGCCTGAGTATCTATAAGGGCGGTATCAGCATCATCCACAAGCTTCATGGTTGAATCCACGATGGCTGTGACTCCCTTTTCTGCAGAGGAAACAAAGTTATCAAGAAGGCTTTTGCTATCGGAAAGCGAAAGCATATTTTCATCTGTTACAAGCATCTCCACAAGGGAAGGATCAGCACCTGTTTTTTCCGCCAGGCTCTTTACTACCAGGTCTTTTATCAGCCTTGCCTGAATGGCTGGGAAGACCGCCTTAGCAACCTTCAGAAATTTTTCCTTTTCAGACGTTTCCATAGAAAAAAGTACCTGAAAGTCCTCTGAAGCGAAAAATCCCCCTGTATTGTTTTCTTTCAACAAATTATTATCAAAGAATTCTCTTGCTTGATTCTGGATATTGTTAAGTAATTGGGAAAAGAGATCCTTTTGCTTATCAGTTAGTTCATTTTCAAATTTAGCTATCAGCTCATTCTTTTTGTCCTCAAAAAGCACGCCTTTGTAGGTAAGTCTCTGCTCTCTTGTTACACTATTATAAGAAACATCTATGATGGAAGACTCATCCTTAAAGGTTTCCGGATCAAGTTTATTGCTTTCATCGGCCTCCTTTACTGCGGCAAATTCCGCCCTTCCAGCAAGCATAGCTAAGAAGCGGTCAACCACCTCTGGGGGAAAAATGAGTCCGAACTTCTGTCTGAGGACATCTTCACTTAAAGTGTACGGGTCATCCGGAACCGCATGCTCTGCTTTTATGGAACGAATGCCATCAGCAATGGTTTTTAAGAATAACCTTATTCCTGCTTTATCGGGACGATATTTCCCCGTGGGGTCAAACTGGTGGAGGAAGAGGTAGTTCAGATCCTCCACTTTGAATCCGCCCTCCTTTACCCTTTCCACCATTTCAATGAATCTGATGGTCTGGTAGGGGGCATCTTCCTTAAGAGAGTTAAGTGCATTTTCAGAAATTGGCATGAAGGGGTCTATTCCGGAAAGCTTTTTCAGGGAGATAAGTTCACCTACCGAGATCTTAAGAACCTTTGCGAGGAGTCCGTAACGGTAAAGGAGAGAAACAGTGCTCAGGGTGAGGAAGGCATTATCAATTGATTGACCGTTATCCTCAAGAATAAGCACTATCTCTTCTGCAGTAAGCCCTAAGGCTGACTGAAGGGCGGGTAGATACTTTTCGAGTTTCTCGGCATCTTGTAAATAATGACCCAAAGAGTCATCAAATACCGGAGCTGTATTCAGAATATCGGGTTTTAAGAAAAGCTCTGCATAAAGGGAGTGTTCACCGGTTGTGGGTATGTCCGACCAGAGGGTAAGAAGCTTGATGCGTTCATCTTTTCCAAGGTTCAGTTTTTCTTCCAAGGCTTTTAGATGGGCAAGATAGATTAAGGCAGTTTTTAGCGGTTGTTGAGACACGTGGGCTTCATTAAAGGGCACATTTTTCGGGATAAAGGTTTTGAGGGCCTGGTCAAGCTCCTCTATGCTCCAGCCGAGTTTTCTCCATAACCTTACAAAGAGATTTATTTTTAAAAAATCAATTGGCTTGATATGGGAACCATCTGCATACATTACCTTTGTCTTTCCAAAATCACAGGTTGCCTCTTCATCTGCAAGAACCAAAATTTTATTAAGTGGAATATTCTTTAGATTATCAAATAATTTCTCCTTTTCTTCATCTGTTAATCCTTTCTCTTTGGCATAGTTTTCTACAATATCCTTTAGTTCTATCTCCTCAAGAGAGGATAATTCTACAGGTTTAATATTTAGTTTATATAAGATAGCTGCTTCATAAAGTTTAGGATTGATAAACCATGTCTCGAGGATATTAACTAATTCTTTGTAAGTAACTCTAAGTTTATTAGCTAAATTTTT
Source organism: Hydrogenothermaceae bacterium (assembly GCA_026984415.1). The sequence continues at coordinate 17,436 of JALSSE010000033.1, forward strand.
TGCAGAGAATAGTTCAGATAGAGCTTTATTTTCTTCATCGTATCCGTAAAGCTCATACCAGGTGTTAAGGATATTTCCATCTGTGAAGAGCTCAAATTCAGAAGGTGAAAGACCGAGCTGTTCCGTAAAAATCTTTGAATAGTCACAGGGTTTTCCGGAATCAAAAAGTTTATCCGTTGGTCTGAATACCTCAAGGAGTCTCCATAATGGGACTTCAAAGTAGTTATAGAACTCCCTTGCAGTCTCTATCCAGAGGTCAAAGGGAAGATTTAAGGGATAACGTACCTCTTGAAGGATCTCGTATGCTTTCGGTTCTATATACTGGGGTTCGGCAATAAGCTCTTCAGAAGTTACATTTCCCGTATCGTGGGCAGCACCTTTATCAAGCCTGTTGTGGACAACCCAGTATTCCAGGATCTCGTTTACGATGTCTATGTAGGGCATTGTCGTATAGGTGTTTTCGCAGGTAAGCGGGATGTGGGGAATATCCGGTCGTCGTTCGGTAAGAACATCGTAGGGCTTTTTGCCATTCTTAACGGTTTCTTCCCAGCGCTCAAGTGAATGGAGTAAATCCACAAGGTAGGCGGCAGGGCTTAGAACAGAATGGCAATGGTCACACTCGCAAAAGTCAAGAGAACCAAATAATTTTTCCAGAGTTGGAAGTTCTTTGATAACTTTCTTCCTAACTTCACCAAAGTATGGAACAACAGACATAGATGGTGTAATTCCAAACCAGCGTGCTGTAGTAGAAAGATTTAAAATTGCACCTTCTATCTGCTCCGCCTTTCTATAAATAAGCCTTGCCACATCTTTTGGAGGTTCGTCGTTGTATATTCTTTTGTATTCCGCCTCAAACCTTTTAACAAACTCTTCTTCAGGGATGGCCGTTACCGCCCGGGAAGAGGTAAGCTTCAGGTTGAAAAGTACGGGTATGGCCTCATCTGTTGGCGTGATCTGATAGACCCGGTGGAGATCCTTGAGGTGGTTTTTTATCTCGTTGTCAATTTCAATCCCCTGCTCTTTAAGAAATTTCTCAACCGGATTCTGGCCTATACGGAATCCTTTTTTGGCCATTTGCCTCAGCGTTTCAGGAAGTGAGTCGTTCTTCACCCCAAAGTGTTCCGGCTTTACCTCAATCATTCTTGCCACAACCTGGGTGGGATAGCTCCGCCTTATCTTTAATGCCATGTCCCTAGCATAGGCCTTAAGTTTTTCTTTTGGTTTTCCTTCATAAATCAGTGGGATTATCTTTTCTATCTCTTTTTCATTATTCTGAGCCAATTTACGGATCGTTTCTTCCCATTTTTCTGGTTTATAAAGATCCCTTTCCACAAGCTCTTCAGGATCTCTTACTTTTTTTATGAGATGGGAGACAAGGGGACGGCTGTTAGCTGTAAGAAAGGCAAGCTTTCCCTGAAGTTTCAGTTTATGTATTTGCTTTTTACTAAAACCTGCTTTTTCAACTTTTTCCCAGAAAATTTTTTTATCCCATCTGTACCTAAAGAGAATATTAAGAAACTTAATTTGCTTTTTTCTATCTTTTACTACATCACTTAAAAATTTTCCATAAGTCGCAGTTGAGCCATATATGTGGACTTCAAGTCTCTCTTTTGTTATAGCCTTCCAAAATCTCCTTTTGAATTCTATAATTTCTTTATAAGAAAGCCTTACAATGTTTTCATCTTTGGACTTTTTTAATGTCTCTTCTACAGTTTTTAAATCTATCTGTACAAGAAGTTCTTTGTCCCTCGGAAGACCTGATCTCAAAAGGGCATAGACCTTTTCTACATCCTTTTCTGGAAGCTTTAGTTCTTCAATTAATCTCTGTGCATCTGCTACAAGGGCAATAAGTCTTGCATCCCAGCCTGTCGAACGGCTTAAGAAGCTTAAATCCTGCCTTTCTTCGTCTTCTTTAGCATTTTTTAAACTTCTTAAATTTATTTTGAGAGTTTTAAGTGCATGATGCAAACGGGAAAATTCTGATTCAAGGGGCAGAAGATTTGAAGGGGCAGCCAGATTAATTTCAATATTTTCTTCTTCAGATAGAGTAATAGGTTTTGAAAGACTTACTTCCTTATTTTTATGCACGGTTCTAACTTCAATAATAAGTGCTCTATTATCCTTTTTTAGTGCTATGCGATAAGCCCCTTTTTCATCTGTTTTTGTTTGACCGATTTTTGTAGTTTTTCCACCAAAGATATATCTGTAAAACCTTAGGGGGATATTCCCTGCGGGTCTTCCATCCTCTAAAATTATCTTTCCATGGATTCTTACCATTGTTAACTCCCTTATAAGATTTAATTCTTTAAGTTCCTTGTTAATTGTATTGGCCGTGGCCTCGTTCACCACGCCGGTGGGCGGAAGATCGAGGTGATATTGGAGGTTTGTTACCAGCCACCTAGTCGTCTTGCCGAAATAGCTTTTCATGCGTTCCCGCTTGAGGCCCGATTCGATCTCTCGCCAGTCCGGCGGTCGGGGGACGTGGGTCGTCACCGGGCGCGGGGCCAGCAGGTCGCGTCTGTGCTCTAGGAAATAGAGGAGCACATCATGAAGATCGGATACCTTTTTGCCTTTCATGCGGGGTCTTAATGGAGAGATGATTTTGTTCATATTGACATCTCCTTGTTCTCCGCCCTCTCGGGCAAAATTGGGGGTGCGTTTTACGCGTCGCGTTTTCAGCGAGCGTTCATTTCATATTTAATGTCATTGCCATGTCCAACGTTGTTTTATGCATGAGATGCACCCTACCTAGCTTATAGGTAATTCACCTGTTGAGTGTTGTCGAAGGCTTGCTCGAAGGCATCACCTCATGAATCAGTGGAGGCTGGCGTTTTTGTTGTTCGTTTAACATGAATTGAAGCATCTGTATCTCTCTCTTGACATCAGTGATTCTCTGTTTTAAGAATTTAATCAAACGCCTCGCCGTATACACTCTGTTCCGCACTTCCTGAGATAGCATTTCCCACCATTCATGCTTCTCCATTTGCCCTGCCCTTATTAAAAGGGCTTGTAAAAATTTTATCCGTTTTTGTCGAATCAAAATCCGAGACCGGATGTCCTCTATCGGAATAAAAACCCACTCCGTCCGGATATAATCACCGAAATATTTGGCGCTCGCATTATAATAAATATAAGAACGCGGATATAACTCAAACCCTAATTTCTTCGCCACCTCTGCCAATTTTCTAAACGCCCTATTCCGTTTGATTTGTTCGTAAGTCTTAAGATAAGACAAAACAGGTCCCGTTAGCTTTGATAAGGTTTCACTAACTTTTGACACCTTTGATATAAGCCAATGCAGGTTGTTTCCAGAAATCTGTCGTAATTTTTCTAGCCGCTCTGATAGCTTTTCGTTCCTAGAAAGAATTGACTTCAACCATGCCCATCCACTTCTAGCATTCTGTCTATATCGCACAATAGCACGAAGTAATTGCTGATATCGTACAACTAGGGCATTTTTTTTCTGCGGGGAAAGTCTTTCGAAAAAACGTTTCTGAGAACACTCCAATTCTGAAGGACCTGGGACACCGCATATGGCTTCACTTTGCGTGCCTTCTCTATCTCTCTTTGTAAGGGGGGTGTCCATTGAATAAGAATAGATATTGATATCGTTCTTTATATCCACTGGATCACAACTCACCCACCTCCCAAGCCACAGGGCATAATATCTCGCTTTGTGATAATTCAGCCCGGTCTCCTCGTCCCGCTCCTGGCCGGTGAACCGGTACCTTTTGGCCGCAGCCTTGATAGATTTGTCCACAGCCTGATACACCGTGCTTCCGTACGGGCTGTACTCCTCGTAGGAGATGAGCCGAGCGTTATCATCCAGCTCCAGGATCACCGAGCCCAGATGGTTGCCTAACTGGTAACGAACGAGTTGTCTGGCCGAGCCGTCGTCGCCTACGGTTCGGGTCTCCACCAGGGCGATGCGCTCCTGGTCGTCCAGGATGTGTAGCGTCTCTCGCTCCAGGTTCATGGTGGAGCCGCTGCCGTTGTACTTGCGGTAGATCTCGAATCCACCCAGATAGATGCGATCTTCCTTGCGGGCGCCATTGTCACGCTCAGTGACCTTGCGCACCCGCTCACCATCGCTGTTGTAAACGTAATAGGTTATCTCAGGTGTTCCCCCATCCGTCCTAACCTGCCTTGAGGTTGCCTTAAGCCTGTCCTCGTAATCCCATTTCATCAGGCTTAAGTGAGGCATGGTGGTCATGTTGCCGTGCTCATCGTAGGTGTATCTTTCAACCCTTTCTCCAACCTCTGTTTTTGAAAGCCGGTTGCTGAATTTATCAGGCTCAAGGAAGCTTTCTTCTTCATAAAAATATTCCCTCGTCCAGCTTCCGTTGCTGTTCGCCTTATGTATCATGCGCAGAATGTTTCCCACCTCGTCGTATTCATACTGCTCGGTGTATCTTCGCATGGCATTTCCGTCATTGGGATGTGCAAGCTTTACGCGGAACCTGTCGTCCCAGGAGGAAGGAGTGGGCACTCCAGCCTGACCTATATGTTCTCTTCCTTTTGCCTCAACAAGCCTGTAGAGAGCATCGTAGGTGTATTCTGCATCAGGCCTTACAACGGAATTTCTGAAATAAATTGTCTGCTGAGCAGCATCCCTTATGTGGGTTATGTTTCCATCTGGGTCATAGGTATAATAGAGGTCCTGAAATACCTCCCTACTCCGGGCTGTTTTCAGATGCCTGAGCCTGAAGGTGAGGGAATCGTATTCGTAAAGGGTTACTGCACCGTTTCCATATTCTATCAGCTCCCTCTGCCCCTTTGCATTGTAGTTGATATTCTTCACAAAAACTTTCTTTTCTTCTTCACCACGAAGCCTTACTTCTACCTTTTCCAGCAGATTCGCCTCGTTGTAGCCCGGATAGGTAATGCTTCCATCAGGGGTTGTGATTTTGATTGCCCGGTTCAGGGCATCATAGTCGGTAAAGGTTTCAAAAATCTCTTCCTCTAACTGAACCTCTCCATTCCAGTCAACTGTTTCTTTGTATTCAACCGCAAGTCTTCTTTCGCTCTGAATCAGGTTGCCCTTAAAATCATACGCCCTGTTCGTTACAACCCCTGTCTGGTCATACTGCCTGTAAACCCTGGTGCGGAGGTTGTTTGCATCCCCCTGCTCTTCGCCATAAACCGTGCGCTCAACGAGATATTCAACTCCATCTTTTGCAACATAAAGATCCGTTGGTCTTCTAAGCTCATCGTAGCATATTCTGCGGACAAATCCCCTGCTGTCCCAGATGCGGATGGGATTCCCTTCAACATCGCTCAGAATCCAGCGCTCACCCGCTTCCATGCTTGCCTGATGGATGAAATGGATGTTCCTTCGCTCTTCGTCCTCATCTTCCTCAGGCCCTGCCATATGGTAGCTGTAGCACATAACGATTCTTCCCTTTGCATCTATGACCCCAAGCACATTCCCCTCTATGTCAAACTCGATGAGGGTTCTGTATTTCTCATCCTTTACTGTTCCATCCGGGGCTTTGAATCTGTTGTGGGAAAC
>JALSSE010000034.1 GCA_026984415.1 Hydrogenothermaceae bacterium
TACAGATTACTGTGTAAAAAACACAATGTTAGGTGGTTTAAATTTAGGATATCAGGGGTTTTTGTTAATTGATGGGATTAAAGGTGTTAATGTTAATCCAGATGACAGCGAAAAGGCTATTGAACTGATGTTATCAAAAGGTGCTGTTTCTATCCAGTTTGATAATTTAACTTAGAGGAATATCTTACCAAAAATAAAAATACAAAGGTGAAAGTGTTGGAATTTGAATACATTACAGAAATTAATAGAGGAAAAGAAGTTTTAGAGAATTTTAAAAATGACAAATTTCTTTACCTTGATACAGAAGTTGCAGTAAAAGATTTTAACAATATAGATTTTTTCACTGATAAAGTAAGGCTAATTCAAATAGGAAATGAAAAAGAGATTTTTGTATTTGATATGTTTAAAATTCCAGAAATTGTAGAAGATTTAAAACCTGTATTAGAAAACAAAGGATTAATCGGACATAACATAAAATTTGACATTAAATTTTTAAAAACAAACTTTGATATTTTTCCAAAGACAGTTTACGATACAATGATAGCTTCACAGATTTTGTCTGAAGGAGAAAAAGAGAGACATTCCCTTGATGCTGTAAGTTATAGACTTCTTGACAATAAGATAGACAAATCGCAACAAACTTCCCAGTGGAATATGGAAACGCTAACAAAAGAACAGATAGAATATTCTGCAAACGATGTTAAAGTTTTAAGGGAGATATTTCCAATACAAAAAGAACAGTTAAACAAAATTCCAACACCCCATAAATCAACAGGGAAAATCCGTCAGATTTTTGGAATAGAAAATGCTGTAGCTGCTGTTGAGATGGCTTTTGTTCCAGAATTAGCAAATATGGAACTAACAGGAATGCCAATTGATGAAGAACTATTAAAAAAGTGGCTAAAAGAAAAACAGTCAGACTACCAGAGAAAATATATAGAATTTGTAAGAAAATACGGAGTTGACCCATTTTCACCAAATCAGGTAACAAACTGGATAACAAGGAGATTAGGACTGAAGCTTCCAAAAACCCAGAAAGGTTCACTTTCCTCACAGGATAGTGCTTTAAGAAAATATATTGACAAAATAGAAATTCAGGAACTCCTTTCTATCAGGTCTGAGAAAAAAATTATTGATAAATTAAAAGAACTTAAACAGTATACAAGGGATGGAAGAGTTTATAGCCAGTACAGGCAGATTGGAGCCCCAACTGGAAGAATGTCATCTATGCATCCAAATCTCCAGAACATCACAAAAGAGTTACGGGTTTTATTTAAAGGAAAAGAAGGAAAAAAATTAATAGTGGCTGATTACTCCCAGATAGAGTTAAGGATAGCTGCTGAATACGTAAAAGATGAAAATATGATAAAGGCTTTTAAAGAAGATAAAGACTTACACAGATTCACAGCTTCTATAATAACTGGAAAAAAATATGAAGATGTAGAGAAAGAAGAAAGACAGATGGCAAAGGCTATAAACTTTGGATTAATTTACGGAATTTCACCACGCTCTTTAATGGAATATGCAAAAAATAACTATGGTGTTGAGATTTCTCTAAAAGAGGCTCAGGAATTTCAGAAAAGATTTTTTGACTTTTACAGTGGGTTTAAAGAGTGGCATGAAAAAGTAAAAGAGTATTTAAATCAACATCAAAAAATCGTTGTTGAAACACTTTTAGGAAGAAGGATTGTTGCTTATAGATTTACAGACGCAGTTAACTATCCTATTCAAGGAACTGGAAGTGATATGCTAAAGATGGCAGTTGCAATGTTTGGAAAATTAAAAAAAGATTTAGATGCTAACATAGTAAACCTTGTTCATGATGAAATTATAGTTGAAGCTTCCATCAAAGATTTAGATAAAGCTGTTGAAGTTTTATCAAACAGTATGGAAAAGGCAGGAAACATTTTGTTAAAAAATGTTCCTGTTAAATTTGATATTTCACCTGTTGAAACGTGGGCTGATAAATAATTTAGATTTCTACTTCTTCAAAACTTCTAACCTGCTTAAATGGAAAATCTGGAATAATTTCAAATTCCCCTTTTCTTGCAAACCTAATAACTTTCATACCAGCTTTAGCTGCCGCTTCTATTTCTTCAGGGTTATCAGATAAAAATAGAATTTCTTCAGGTTTTAATCCTATTTCTTCTGCGATTTTTTTATAAGAACTGCTTTCTTTTTTACTACCTACTTTTGTATCAAAATACCCAGAAAAAAGATAATTTATATCTCCAAATTCTGTATTTGAGAAAAGTAATTTCTGAGCTTTTACAGAACCAGAGGAATAAACGTAAACAGGAATTCCTTCATCGTTCCACTTTTTTAATTTTTTAAAAGAGTCCTCGTAAATATGACCCTGCAGCTCTCCTTTTTTGTATCCTTCTTCCCAGATTAACCCCTGAATTTCTTTTAAAGGTGTTATTTTTTTATCTTCTTCTTTCCATTTTATTAATGTTTTTATAATTTCATCTATTGTTAAATCCTTTCCTTCAATTTTTTTAACTTCTTCTAAAATTTTCTTAACTTCTGGATTGTCCTTATTTTCCTTTACAAATTCTTCCATTTTTTCTTTTGCGTATGGAAATAAAACATCATTAACAAATGAAATTGATGATGTTGTTCCTTCAATGTCTGTCAGCACTGCTTTTATCATTCTTGACTCCTTTTACCATTTCTGTAATTTCTTTAAAGAATTTTATTTTATTATTCATTCTTGCAATATCAAGAGGGGTTAATCCATTTTTATCTTTTATGTATGGGTTTGCTCCGTGGAATATAAGCAATTTTGCTATCTCTGTGTTTCCGTAATAAGCAGCCCAGTGTAAAGGAGTTCTTCCTTTTTCATCCTGCCAGTTCAGGTTTGCATTCTTTGCAATTGCAATTTTTAAAAGGTTAATATCATTTTTCTTTACAGCATAAATTAGCTCATTATCAGGGTTATCTGTGTAATTTCTTTCACAGCTTAAAAGAAGAACAAAAATGAAAAAAAGAACTTTATACAAATAAAACCCCTATGGAAAATAAGTTTAATACTATTATTTTGCCACAGGAGTTATTAAAAGGTGAGGTTTTAGTTTATTTTTTATAAGGAATGAGTTTATCTCTGAGATTTTCAGGAATATCGTAATAAGAAACTATTTCTAATTTCCTTTTTCCTATATGGATACTGCTTGTTTTTGATTTGTCTAAAGCTTCTAAATCAATGCTGACCTCATCTGGTAATTTCCACATTGCACCTGTGATAGGGTCAACAATTAGAATACCTATCAGTCCACCAAAAATTAAATTTCCAACATACCACACATCTAATTCTGGTTGTAAAACAATGTTCTTACTTGGGTTCATATTTTCATCGTAGAAAACAATACGATAAGTAGATTTTTTGAAATACCCATCGCCTGCTTTCAACACAACAGTAGTAGGTGTTTCCCCTTCAAAAATTTTTTCTCCTGTTGACATTTTTTCAATTGAAAATTTCACATGTTCAGGCTTTGATTTGACAATAACAGGATACTCAGATTTACTTACAATTGTCGCACAACTAAATGTAGTTGCAGCAATTCCAATTAAAGCTAATCTAAAAATTTTCACAGGACTACCCTCCTTATTAAATTAGATTTATATCTAACTATATTAATTATATTTTTATATTTTTTAACAAAGTATATATAAAATTTTTTAAAAAGTAAATCATAAAATTAAAAATATCTATCTAAAATCTAAACTATGATAAATCTAATAGGAAACCTAACATTTAAAACATAAAATCTCTACAAAACAAAAGAGGTTAGAAAAATGGAGAAATTAGATAAAAAGCCAAATAAATTAATAAATGAAAAAAGTCCTTACTTACTTCAACATGCTTACAACCCAGTTGACTGGTATCCGTGGAGTGAAGAGGCTTTTGAAAAAGCAAAAAAAGAAGATAAACCAATATTTTTATCAATTGGATATTCAACGTGCCACTGGTGTCATGTAATGGAACACGAGAGTTTTGAAGATGAAGAAATAGCAAAAATAATAAACGAAAATTTTGTTCCAATAAAAGTTGATAGGGAAGAAAGACCAGATATAGACAACATATACATGAATGTATGTATGATGATGACAGGTGGTGGAGGCTGGCCTTTAACCATTCTTATGACGCCAGATAAAAAACCTTTCTACGCTGGAACTTACTTTCCTAAAGAAAGCAGTTATACAAGGATAGGATTAAAAGACCTTTTATTAAAAATTTCTGAAATGTGGAAAAATGAAAGGGAAGCTTTACTAAACAGGTCTGAAAAAGTTTTAGAACATCTAAAAGATTACGTCAAGGCAAAATCTGGAAATGAAAAACTCCCTTCCGAAGTTTTAGACCATGCCTATCAAGAGCTAAAGGATAGATTTGATAGATACTACGGAGGATTTGGAAATAAACCTAAATTTCCTTCTCCTCATAACTTTATGTTTTTATTAAGATACTGGAAAAGAACAGGAAAGGAAAACGCTCTTTCAATGGTTGAACACTCTTTAAAAATGATGAGATTGGGAGGTATCTTTGACCAGATAGGTTTTGGCTTCCACAGGTATTCCACTGATGAAAGGTGGTTTTTACCCCATTTTGAAAAAATGCTTTACGACCAGGCTATGTTATCAATGGCATACAGTGAAACATTTCAGGCAACAAAAAATCCATTTTATAAAAAAGTTGCTGAAGAAATTTTCCAGTACGTTTTAAGGGATATGACTGATGAAAGAGGTGGATTTTATTCAGCAGAAGATGCTGATAGTGAAGGAGAAGAAGGGAAATTTTATGTATGGTCAATAGATGAAATTAGAGAGATATTAAAAGAAGATGCTGACTTATTTATAAAAATATTTAACATAACTGAAGAAGGAACATACAGAGAAGAAGCAACAGGAAAGCTTACAGGAACAAACATTCCATTTTTAAAGAAAACTTTAAAAGAGTTAGCCCAAGATTTAGAAATGCCTTTTGAAGAACTTGAAGAAAAAGTTGAAAAAATGAGAAAAAAACTGTTTGATGTCAGGGAAAAAAGAGTCCATCCA
>JALSSE010000035.1 GCA_026984415.1 Hydrogenothermaceae bacterium
ACAGGATTGTGTAATCTTTTATTCCTGTTTCTTTACTCATTTTTTCGGCTATTTCCTCAACTTCTTCTTTTGTCGTTCCGTGTATCATAGAAAATAGGTTGTACTTCCATTTTTCATTTGTTGTCCTTGTATAACAGTGGGATACAGCCTTGTAAGTTGAGAGGGTATAACCGATTTCGTCAACTATTTCTTCTGGTACATTCCATACAGCCATTCCATTTGCTTTAAATCCTGCTTTCCTGTGGTAAAGAATTGCTGCAAACCTTCTCATTATTTTATCTTTTTTAAATTCTTCTAATTTTTTCAAAAGTTCTTCTTCTTTCATATTTAAAATTTTTGAATAGTTTTCAAAAGGTTTTTCAACAAGAGGTAAATCTTCCTGTGTAATTTTTATTATTTCTTTGTCTTTTTCTGAAAGTTCTTTTGGTTTGTAGTCCCTTTTTTCAACTTTTTCTTTTTCATCACTTTTGCCTTTAAAGTTAAGTTTTACACCAATTTTGTAAACTTTTACAGACCTTAAAATTGCGTAGTCATTAACTCCAGATTTTTTAGCTAAAATTTCTACTGTTTTATCAAGCCCTATTTTACTGTCAGGTGGAACTGCAACTGTGAACCATATATTGAATTCGTTGTTTCTTTCGTAGTTATGGCTTACACCTGGGTGTTCATTTATTATTTTTGCTGTTTCGTTTATTTTGTCTTTTGGAGATTTAAAGGCAACAAGGGAACTGTCATATCCTAAAACTTTTGTATCGTATATTGGGGAAATCTGTCTTATAATTTTTTCTTCTTTTAAAGTTTTTAAATTTTCTATAAGCTCTTCCTGTGTAATTCCCAATTTTTCCGATAAAGGTTTAAATGGTTCTGGTTCAAATGGTATTCCTTCCTGAATAACCTGTAAAATATCTTTTTTCAGTTCTTCATTTATAGTTTGCATCTTTATCTCCTTCAAACTAAGTAGTTTATTGGGATTTTATTTTCATCAAACCATCTGATTTTATTTCTCAGTTTTACAACTTCACCGATTATAAATACAGCAGGTGGAGAAACTTCAGGAGGGTTTTTTGCAACTTCTTTTAGTGTTGATTCAATAACCCTGTGTTCCTCTGTTGTTCCTTTTTCAATAAAAGCAACAGGTTCCTCTGGATTTCTTCCTATCTCAATTAGTTTTTTTGCAATTTCCTGTCTATTTGTAACTCCCATAAGAAATACCAATGTATCAATTCCTTTTAACGATTCCCAATCAACATTTTTTTTCTTGTTAGGTGCTTCGTGTCCTGTTATAACGGCAAATGATGCGGCTATTCCCCTGTGGGTTACTGGTATGCCAGAGTATGCAGGAGCAGAAATTGAAGAAGTTATACCGGGAACTATCTCAAAGGGAACTTCTTTTTCTGAAAGGTATAAAGCTTCTTCACCACCTCTACCAAAAACAAATGGGTCTCCACCTTTTAACCTTACAACGTTTGGGTATTTTTTTGCATAGAAATATAGTAAAGTGTTGATTTTGCTTTGTTCCATTGTATGCTTACCGTCGGATTTTCCTACATAAACAAGCTGACAGCTATCTTTTGCATAAGATAGGATTTCTGGATTTATTAGCCTGTCGTAAAGGATAACATCAGCTTTTTTTATTACTTTTACTGCTTTTACAGTAAGTAATTCTGGGTCTCCCGGTCCTGCTCCTACAATATAAACTTTACCAATCATAACGGAACCCTCCTTTAATCTATAATAAAAATACCCGACGGCGTCGGGACAGTTATTTCCTTTTCAACTTTCCAGTTGTCTGTTTTTAATATTTTTAGTTTATGGTCGTAATAAGAGGTAACATAAAGTTTTTTACTGTCTTTTGAAAATCTCAAATGCATAACCCTTCTTCCAATTTTTATATTTTTTATAGGCTTTAAGGTTCTTAAATCTATAATTGTTATGTAATCCTGTTTGTCTCCACTGTAGTTGACTGCTGCAAATTTTTTATTTGGAGATACAGAAATAAAAACAGGGAGTCCAATAAGGTTTATATATCCATCTATTTTGAATTTTTTAAAATTGAATATTACAGCTTCCCTTTCACCAACTGATGGAATTAACCCTATATTTCCAATAATTCCCCATGTTCCAAAGTGTGGAACTTTCATTACAGCTTCTTTTTTTCTTTTAAAATTAAGAGTTTTTTTTAAATATCTGAATGTATCTAAATTTAGTACACCAAGGCTACTTTCTTTAAAGAACCCTGCAATATATATATTTTTGTATAAAAGGGCATCAAAAGGCATCTGTCCAACGTTTTCATATTTTTTTACAGGGTTAAAATCTTTATTTTTATCTAAAATCCATATCTGGTCTTTATCCATAAGAGAAAAAACTATCAGATTTTTTCTATGTTTTATCCCAACATTTCTTGAATCTGTATTGATTTTTTTTATGATTTCCATGTTTTTTTTGTCTATCACAACAACATCTTTAGGGTCGTAGTTTGCAACAACTATGTAATTTTTAAGAATTGTAAATCCTATCCCACTGTTTCCAGCTTTAACTTTTTTTATGAGAATGTCTTTTCTTTTATTAATCTTTGACATATATCCATCACGGCTAACTGCATAAGCAAAGTTTTCATCTGTTTTTACTGTGGTGTGTGTAGCATTTCCTATATTTTTTATCTCTTTTTTGAACTCTCCATTTTCTATAACTGCAAGGGCACTTCTTTCCCTTTCTACAACGTAAAGTTTTTCAGCAAATACAAAACTGTTTATTAAAAGAATAAAACTTATTATTAGATGTAGCATGCAGGGTCCTCCATAAAATAGTCACCGTAAACTGCGTATGAACGGGGTCTTGAACTTCCATTGCAGATTTCAATAAATTTGCAGGTACTACATTTTCCTTCTATTTCCCTTGGGTGTTTTCTCAATTTTGATAAAAGCCCATTTCCATTAAAAATTTCAGAAAATGATTTTTCTTTAACATTTCCTACAGAATGGAAATAAAATGTGTCTGGTTTGACATTTCCTTTGAAATCAATGTTTATAATCCTTTCTCCTGAACTGTTTCCACCCCAGATTTTTAATCTTTCATACATTTTATCTGATAGTTCTGGGTATCTTTTTTTAAATTCCTGATAAAGAAGAACTGCATCTGCTTCGTGGTTTCCTGTAACAATGTCTATTCCTACGCCATTTTCAACATATTCAAAGGCTTTATTTATTATGAATTCTACAGATTTTTTATAATTTTCCCTCTCAACAGAAGAAAGTCTGTTTCCTCTTCCTGTATAAACAAGGTGTGATATGTAAAGTTTTGGGATGTTCTCTTTTTCTACAAGCTCAAAAATATAAGGGAGGCTTTCTGCATTCATTGAAGAAAAAGTGTACCTTAAACCAACTTTTATTCCTCTGTCTAAACCAAGTCTGATAGCATTCATAGATTGTTCATAAGCTCCTCTTTTCCCTCTAAAGAGGTCGTGCATTTCTGGTTTTCCATCTATACTTATTCCCAAATAGTTAAAATGTTCTTTGATTTTGTCTATATTCTTTTCATTTATTAAAAGCCCATTTGTTGATAAATAGGTCATTATTCCGTGTGATTTTATATATTCTGATATTTGATATATGTCCTCTCTCATCAAAGGTTCGCCACCTGAAAGGATGGCTATTTTTATTCCAGATTTTTTTAGTTCAGGGACAACTTTTTTTATTTCTTCAAAAGATAATTCCCCATCTTTTATTTGATTTGCCGAAGAATAACAGTGTTTACAGTACAGGTTGCAAACGTTTGTTAAATTCCAGATTAGTATTACTCCATTAAAAACCCTCGGTTCTTTTCCTTTTAAAGTGTCTTTTATGTATTCAGTTATTCTTAACATTTTTTTGCTCCATTATGAAGCTGACTAAAGCTTCAATTTCCTCTTCAGAAAGTTTTAATTTTGGCATGGCGTTTCTCTGGTATCCTAAAATTTTTGAGATGTGTTCTGGAGTGATTATTTGTGCTTTTATGTATTCTGGGGTTCTTGTCTGTGCTATCTTTTTGAAAGAAGGTCCAAATGCTTGTGTTGTAGGATTATGACATCCCCAACATTTAGCCATATAAACTTCTCTACCTAATAAAACAGGAAGGTACTGCCTTGATTTATTTACAAAATTGTATTTTCCGATTGGAATACTTGCAGGATACCTTTTAATTTCTTTTAAAGTTATACTGTCGTAAAGGATTAAAGCTCCGTCCCTGTCGTAAATGCTGATATATGCAATATTTCCATCACCGTTAAACTCTGTATGTATAACCCTTTTTCCTTTTACTACCTGTTTTTCTTTTATTGAAAAATCGTTTTTATCAATTAAAACTATTTTGTCTCCTCCGTTATCAGTCCACAGGTAAGGTGTTTCTGGATGTGTTCTGACAAAAAATCCATTGCCGTTTATTTTTACTTTTCTATCAAATTTCCAGTTGTACATCTGCCATATTGTTATGAATGGTTTTGTTATGTGAGGAGTAGCGAAGAAAAATTTTCCATCTTTATAAAAGAAAGTGGCTGATGCGAGATGGGGCATTCCTTCCATTTTATAATTGAAGATGTAGTTAAAAGTATCTAAATCAATCACAGATAAAACAGTGCCGTGTCTTGAAGAACCAACTACGTACTCTTCAAAAGGGTCTATGAAAAAATCCTCAAAAGGTTCTTTCAGGTCAATATACTTTATCTTGAAACTATTTAAATCTATAATTCCAAGATAAGGCATATCTCTAAATGTAAAAATAGCTGAATTTTTTTTGTGTAGTTCGTAAACTGCACTGATTTTTCCTTTTACTTCAAATTCTTTTACAGGGTTTAATGTGTCTGCCGATAAAATCACTATTTTTTCAGGTAGCCAGCAAGATGAGATAATGTATTCTCCATCTCTTGATACTGCTATATTTCTCTGGTAAATGCAGGCTCTAACTTTTCCGTAGAATTTACCTTCTTTAATGTCATATCTTCCAATCCAACCATCCCTTGATGGAACAAAAAGTTTTTTACC
>JALSSE010000036.1 GCA_026984415.1 Hydrogenothermaceae bacterium
AGTTGGAAATTGATAAATTGTTGATTACTTTAGGTGCAGAAGGTATGGCTTTATTCCTCGGAGATGAAGTTACAAAAATTTCAACAAAAGCTAAAAAGGTTTTTGACGTTACTGGAGCAGGTGATACTGTTATAGCAACATTAACTATGGCCAAAGTTGCAGGGGGAACGTGGAAAGAAAGCACCTGTCTTGCAAATTACGCAGCAGGTTATGTCGTTGGAGAAATAGGAACTGCAACTGTTGATAGGCGTACTTTACTTTCTTTACTTCCAGATTAATCAATTTTCACTTTAAACCTTCTAAAGATAGTATTATACTTAATATGACTATTGACAAATATATAAAAATATATTTAAGATAAAGATTATCAAAAATCAATAATTTATGGAGGTTTAGTTATGAAAAAGGCGGTCAGTTCGGTATTATTGGCTTCATCAATACTTACTACGGCAGCTCTTGCTACCAACGGTGATAATTTGATTGGAGCAGGTCCCGTATCAAGGGGTATGGGGGGTTCAGGTATTGGTTTACCAGTAGAAACAGATTCTATATTTACAAACCCTGCATGGATTTCTGAATATGATGGTTCAAATAATGATTCTGCAATTTTCTCTTTTGGTGGAACAATTTTCCAGCCTAACGTAAAAGCCCGTGTTCAAATGCCTATGTATCTTGATACAAATGGAGATGGTTCTGGAGATTTTATGACTTCAGTAAGTAGGAAGGCAAAAAGTAGAGCTGATATGTTTATGATTCCAGAAATAGCTCTCCTCAAGAAAGCAGGAAAACATTTAACTTTTGGTGTTGGTGCTTTTGGTGTCTCAGGGATGGGTGCTGATTATAGAGATTTGAGACCTGAAGCATTCTCTCAGGTGAATACGGCATTCCAATATTTAAGTTTTATACCTGCTTTTTCATTTGAAACAGATGGTTTTCATGCTGGTTTAGGTTTAAATATAGCTTATGGTGCATTGGCAATAGGTGCAGTTCAGTGTCAACAAAATATGGATGGTTCAATTAATGTTCCAACATGCCAACAAAGGGGCAGTGGATTATCTACAAGTATAGGTACAGGTATTCTTTTTGGTTTAGGTTATAAAATAATGGATATGCTTTATTTAGGATTTAATTATAAATCACAGGTTGATATGGAATACAAAAATGTATTTGATTTTAATTTAGATGGAAATTACGATAATTTAGAATTAGACCAGCCAGTTGAATATGGATTTGGTGTTGGTGTAGATTTAGGTATAGTAAGATTTGTTGCTGACTGGAAAAAGATAAAATGGTCAGAAGCAGATGGCTATTCTGATTTTGGATGGGAAGACCAGGATGTTTATTCTTTAGGTGCAGAGGCTACATTTGGAAGACTTAAAGTAAGACTTGGTTATAACAATGGAAATTCTCCTATAAAAGATAAACTCTTAAAAGATTCTGACGCATTACCAGGTTCTGCAAATGGAAACTTAGGTTCTGATTATGGTATGAGTCAGTTTGGAGTTTCTTACTTTAACTTACTTGGATTTCCTGCAATAAGTGAAGAACATTACACAATAGGTTTAGGATATAAAATAACAGGTGGATTTTCTTTAGACTTTGCATATACATACTCTCCAGCTAATAAAATTACACATGAATCAGACCCAGCTAATACAATGCTTAGAAATGTGAAAATTACAGCTTCTAATGAACAAAGTGCATTTACAGCAGCTTTAAGATACAATTTCTAATTAAAAATTTAAATGGAGGAAAAGAAAATGAAGAAGATAATTTTATCTGTGATGGTAGCATTTGGGTTTATGGTAGCTAATTCCTTTGCAGCACCACCTTTATGGAGTGTTGAATATGCAAAGGAATACTGTGATTTATGGAATAAGTCTTCTTTAGCGAAAGATTTAAAAGATTGGGCTAAAAGTAAGCCGGAAGGAAAAGTTATTCAAATTTATAGAACAGATTGTGGAGCTGATAAAAAAGTAGAATTACAGATTAAATATGTAGATGGAATGGCGAAATGTGTTTATGCTGGACCTCCAAAAAGTTCTAAACCTGACTTTTTAATGTATACCTCTACAAAAAAATGGGAAGAGCTTGGAAAAGGTAAGTTTGGATTTGGTGGATTTAGAGTTGCTATGATGAGAAAATTGAAATTTGAAGGTTCAATGAAAGAAGCAATGGCAAATATGGGAGCATTCAAAACTTTCCTATTAAATGTTGGTAAAATTCCGTATTCAAAAGATTGTCCTTAATAAAATTAAAAAAAACGGCTATAATTGAAGGGGCTATTTATAGCCCCTTTTTTATTTTAAGGAGGATAAGTTGAGATTAGGAGAAAGGCCTTTAGTTGCACTTCCATTAGACGAAGATGATTTTGATTTAAAATTAAAAAATGCAAAAAGTAAAAATATTGATATCATTGAGGTTAGAATTGACCAGTTTTCAGATTTAACGATTGATAATATTGTTAATCATTTCAAAAAAGTTAGAGAAAACGGTTTTTATTCAATTGCCACTATCCGTTCAGAAAAAGAAGGCGGAAAATCTATACCAGATGAAGAAAGATTAGGAATTTTTGAAGCTGTTGCAGGTTATACTGACATTTTAGACATAGAGTTAACCTCTGAAAATATAAATAAAAAAGTTATTCAAGTCGCAAAATCTGAAGGTATTTTATCTTTAGTTTCTTATCATGATTTTGAAAAAACTCCAAACGAAATAGAGATACAAAAAATAATAAATGACTCTTACAATCTTGAATGTGATATTATCAAATATGCTTTTAAGGCAAATTCAGTTGAAGATGTTGGAAGGGTTTTAAGTATGACCCATAGAAATAGGGATAAAAATCTTGTTGCTATCTCAATGGGAGAATTAGGTAAAGTAAGTAGAGTAACTGGTTTTTTCTTTGGTTCTTTGATAACTTACACATATATAGGAAAATCTTTTGCCCCGGGACAGATAGAAGCTGATAAGTTATACGAAGAATTAAGGTTCTATAATCTTTTATAACTTTTAATGTTTAATTAAATACTCAACATCTTTAACAATATCATCAACAGGTAGATACATACTGAGGAATTCTTCCCTTATAAAACCTTCTTTATCAACGATTGTAACCTTTGCAGAGTGGTCAACTATTCTTACACCTTCAACTATTCCTTTATCTTTTACATAAACATTGTACTCTTTCCACACCTTTTTTAAATCTTCTTTTTTTCCTGTTAAAAAAATAAAATCATCAAAGTGTTTAGAAATTTTGTAGTGTTTAAGTCTTTCTGGTGTGTCAAATTCTGGGTCAACAGAGATAAAAAGTACTGTGTATTTTCCTTTATAACCTTTTTCATTTAATATAGAAGTTATCTGTTTTAAAAATGCAGTAATTGTAGGACATACATGGGGACATTGGGTATATCCGTAAGTAATTAAAATAACTTTACCTTTTAAACTTTCAAAATTAAAAGGTTTATTCTCTTCAGTTACTAAATTATTGATTTCTGGAGCTTTTTTAGGAAAGCCTTTTGTAGAGCCGTGAAGTTGAAATGCAAAAGAAGCTGAAAAAAATAAAATCAAACTGATAAATATATTTAACATTTAAACCTCCAGTTAGTTTTAACTAATTATAAGAAAAATTGAATAATTATCAAATATTTTTTATAATGGGGTGGAGGAGGCAAATCCAATGAAAAAGATTATCTTTTTATTTATTTTTATCTTTATTTTTAAAATTTCTTTAGCTTCTCCAGAAATAGAAATTGAAAATCCGTGGGTAAGGGAAGCTTCTAAATTTGATGGTGTTTCAGCTGCTTATCTAATAATAAAAAATAATGGAAATGAACCTGATTATCTAATAGATGTTTCTTCAAACGTTGCACAGATAGTTCAAATCCATAAAATGACGTATAAAAATGGTGTTGCTGGAATGGAAAGGGTTAAGGAAATAAAAATTCCTCCAAAGAGTACAGTTGAGTTAACAGGGAAATACCATATAATGCTTGTTAAGTTGAAAAAGGATTTAAAATCTGGAGAACATATAAAATTAACTTTAATTTTCAAAAAAAGTGGAAAAATAAATGTTGATGCAGTTGTAAAAAACCCGTTCCGTAATTAATTTTTATATTTCCACTCAAAATAAAGAAGGAAGCTCAAAAACATAAGAAGCATAAAATAAAACATCTGAATTCTATATTTTTCAAAAAATGTTTCTTCATCTTGAAGGTAAATCTCTGCTGTTAAATATCCTTCCTCGAAAAGTCCTAAACTTTTAACAATTTTCCCTGTTGGAGAAACAAAAGCTGAAATTCCTGTATTGGCTGCCCTAACTAAAAAATTTCCAGTTTCAATTGCCCTGACCCTTACCATCTCAAAATGCTGATATGGAGCTGATGTTTTCTTAAACCATGCGTCATTGGTTATATTTACAATCAGGTTTGGTTTTCTTTTTGAATTTGATGCTACAAAATTAGGAAAAATTCCTTCAAAACAGATTAAAGGTAAAATCCTAAAATCCCTGTAAACTAAAAGTTTTTTCTGTTTTCCTTTTATAAAATCGTACCCTTCTAAATATGGGAACAGTGAAGCAAATATTTTGAATGGAAAAGGAACATACTCTCCAAAAGGTACAAGTTTGATTTTATTGTAGTAATTTTTCTTATTATGACCCCTTGTAAACAAAAACATAGAGTTATATAAAAACAGTTTTCCGTTTCTTATAAAGTAATTATCAAAACCTATAACCATAGGAACTTTAACATCTTCTATCCCTTCAAAAAATTCCTTTTTTAGTTTATTTCCCTTTGATAATGGTGGGAAAGGTAAAGCTGATTCTGGAAGCACTATTAAATCAGGTTTATCTTTGTAGTAAGCTTCTCTAATTAATGTGATATATTTTTTTACAATTTCTGGTTTTCCTTCTACACTCATTTTCATATCTTCTGGTATGTTTCCCTGAATTATAGATACTTTAACTTTCTTCCCAGAAAACTG
>JALSSE010000037.1 GCA_026984415.1 Hydrogenothermaceae bacterium
AGGTGGAGCTGTTGGAGCCTCTCAGGAAATATACAGGGCAATAGAAAAATTAAGAGATGAAAAGCCTGTTATTGTATCAATGGGAAATGTAGCAGCATCAGGTGGTTATTACATAAGTGCAGCAGCGACAGAAATATTTGCAAATCCTGGAACAATTACAGGAAGTATCGGGGTTATTATTCAACATGTGGATTTTAGTAAAGTTTTAGACAAGATAGGAATTAAAGTAAATGATATCAAAAGTGGAAAAAATAAAGATATCCTTTACCCAAATAAACCATTAACTCCAGAACAGAAAAAACTTCTCCAGAAAACAGTGCTTGATGTTTATGACCAGTTTTTAAATGCAATTATAAAATACAGACCAATAGCAAAAGAAAATTTAAGAAGATATGCAGATGGTAGAGTTTTCAGTGGAAGGGAAGCAAAGAAGCTCAATCTTATTGATAAGATAGGAAACATTGAAGATGCAATAGAAGAGGCAAGGAAAAAATCCCAATTTAAAGATGCTATTGTTGTAGAATTTAAGAAAAAACCAAAATTGTTAGAAGAACTTTTTGGCTCTGAAATATCTTTTAAAGGTTTACCTATGTCAGGAATGTACTATTTAATGTCTTTCTGACATTACTCATAAAATTGGAAATTTAATGATGTATTATTTTATTAAACAATCAATATTCGGAGGTTTTTAACATGCAAAATGCAAACACAATTGTTTTCACAGTAACAGAAGCAGCTGCTAAAGAAATTAAAAAAATAGCAGATGAGCAGGGAATTGAAAACCCTATTTTAAGGGTTAGAGTTGTACCTGGTGGTTGCTCTGGATTCCAATATGCTATGGGATTTGATGAGGAAATAACTGAAAATGATAAGGTTATTGAAGCTGAAAACGGTGTTAAAATAGCTATTGATGAATTTAGTGCACCATACATTGGTGGAGCAGTTTTAGACTACGTAACTGACTTTATGGGCGGTGGATTCACTATTAAAAATCCAAACGCTTCTGGTTCTTGCGGTTGCGGTAGTTCTTTCTCTTGCTAAATAAATGAGGGTGGTTCTTCCACCCTTTTAAATTTTATAACCCAAGTAAAAAGGCAACTTCTTCAGGTTTTTTCCCTTCTAATAAATAACTTAAGGCTTTTAATCCAGTATCATCTATTGATATATAAAGGGCTTTATTTTCATCTGTTTCAAAAGGAACCACTAAAACAGGAACTCTCCAGGTCTGTATAAACCTTTCCCAGTTTGGATTAAAATCAGAAAGTAAAATTTGAGCTTCCCTTTTTTTCCCTAATAAGTAGTTTACAAGGGCAAACATATACCTTCCTTCAGGAATTTTAGAAGCCGATTTTGCAAGTTCTCTTCTCGCAGATTTTAAATCTTCATCTATATATTTGTTGAAACCTTCAACAAATGCTTTTTCTTCTTCTGGCAAATCCAGATAAAATTCAAATGGAATTTCCATATATGTTTCAATATTATCAAATTCTATTTTTTCTCCTACCTGTGTAGGCATTTTTTCTGGATGACCTTTGAAAATAAGTATTTTAGGTTTTTTCATACAGTCCACTCCTATACATTTTTCCTAATTATATAGGAGCAGACATTTGATTTTCAGTGATTTAAATCAGTTAGTGTGAATGTTTACCAAATTTTTCTTGAAGTAAAGCTGGAGTTTGATGTACATTATGGCATTTTGAACAGTTATTAAATTCTATGAACCCTAATTCTTTATTAATTATTTTCTGGTCTACTTTTTTAACACCTTTTAAGAATGCTTTTAGATGTTTGTTAATATCTTTCCCAAAGTATATTTCTTCTGAAAGTTTGTTTGTGTGGCATTCTGTACACATCTGTGTAAGACCTTTAAATCTTTTTGCAAAAGCTATACCAGATTTAATAGCATCATCTTTTTTTCCATCGCTGAGGTAAACGTTAAGTAATTTTAAAGAATTTGTCATTTTTTTCATATAGTCTTCCACTGATAAATCTTCCCTTGTTATAGGGTCTTCTAATGTTATCAAATCGTAAGTAGGATAGTGGTAAAGTATTTTTGTAGAAACTAAATATTTTGAATGGCAGGAGGTACAACTTTTTCCTACAGCATTTGCATAAATCTGTATAGCCTGTCCATCTTTTTTCTGAACAGCTTTTACAAGTGCATTCATCTCTTTTTTCCTTAAATATTTTTTCCATTCAGGAACCATTTCACTTATTTTTAAGTATGATTCCTGTAATACTTTTACCCACTTGTTTGCATTTATCCAGTCTCCATTTTTCAGGTTATCAATAAGTCCTGTAAATGCTGTTGAAGCTTTGTACATATTAAACAAGTATTCGTAATTTTCAGAATTTGGTGGGTAGTACTTAGATAAGGATTCAGGTGGCTCTTTAAGTTTAACATCTTTAGCAAAAGATAGTGAAATTGTGATTAATAAAACGGAAAGGAACATTTTTAAAATTTTGTACATAGCTAACCTCCTGAGATTTAAGGTACTACAGAAAATATATTTATCTAATTTTTAGTTTTCCAGTTATTACTTCAGGGAGTCTTCTTTCCACTTTTCTTTTCCTGTTTTAAATACTTCTTTTTTCCATATTGGAGCTCTTGCCTTAACTTCATCTACTATGTACCTGCACCCTTCAAAAACTTCCTGCCTGTGTCCTCCCCATGTACAGACTAAAAATGAAGGGGTTTTTACAGGAACAACCCCTGTTCTGTGGTGAACTACTGCGTGTTTTATCCCAAACCTTTCTTTTGCTTCATTAATTATTTCTTTTATTATTTTTTCTGCCATTGTTATGTATGCTTCGTAGTGTAGCTCTTTTACATCTCCGTCTTCTGGAGCTGACCTTGCAATACCTAAAAACAAATCTAATGCTCCACAGGTTTCGTCTTCATAACTGTTTATAACATCTTCAGTTTTAAACCAGTTTTCTCCAATGTATATATCAGGTATTTTTGATTCCATGATTAACACCTATTTCCTGAATCTAAAAATTTATTGAAGTCTATATTCTTTTGATAACAACCTGTTCCTAAGTAATCTAATAAACCTATAAATTTATCTTTAGGCATGTATCCTGGTATTTTATACAGAACCTTGTATTTATTGTTTTTATCAAAAACTATTATTGTTGGATAACCTGTAATTCTGTAAATATAAGTTAAAGTTTTTTCGTCCATCTCTTTTCCTGTTTCAGGGTCTATCACTGTTCTATTTCCGTTTACATCAATAATTGCTATTTTAACTCCATTCTTTATAAGTCTTTCTTTTACTTTCATATCACTTAAAACTTCTTTATTTAATCTTGTACAGTACTGACAGTCTTCAGATTCAAAAATAAGTATAAGAAATTTATTTTTTTCCATTGCTTTTTTAATTACAGGTTCAGGGTCAACAGCAAATTTAGAAGATGTATTACCGCTTTCTTTTTTTTCACAGGAAGTCAAGAGTAAAAAAACAGAGAGAAAAAATAAAAAAATAATAGATGTTGGACGTTTTATATGATACATTTTTGCCTCCTCAGGTTTATTATTTAATTATATGGATTAATCGTTTATATTCAATTTTTGTTTCAACTTTTCATATTCTGATTTTGAAAGGTATGAGACCTTGAATTTTTTATTTTTTTCGTCATAAATACCGTATATGTATTTTGAAGGGAGTTTTGATGTTCTCCTTGGTGTTCTGAGCAACCTTTTGTCAATTATAGGAGTTCCCTTTACTATGTAAGAAGTTGTATTTATAAGGATTAAAGGGATTGTTCTTTGATATACCACAACATCTGCAAGGGCTACACAACCGGGAACCTGTTCTATTGCATCATCTATTGCTTCTTTTATATCAAGTTTTGAAGTAGGTATCACGAATATATAAACTGCTGTATCTTTCCCTTTAACCGATTCTGGTGCTTTTAAAAAATATTTGCTTCCTACAAAGTTAACGTCTTTGGTGGACAGTAAAGTGTAATCCATAACCCTTGAAGTACAGGATGACAATATTAAACCAATTAAAGGGATTAGTAAGAAAAATCTTCTCATTTTACAATTTCCTCCTTAAATCTTTTCTAAGGCATTTTTTATTCTTTCTAATCCTTCTTTTATATTTTCCATTGATGTTGCGTAAGACATCCTTATATAACCGCCTTTACCAAAAGCAGAACCGGGGACGACGGCAACTTTAGCTTCTTCAAGCAGGTAAGATGTAAATTCCAAATCATCTTTAAACTGGTTATTTATAAATTCGGAAATGTTTGGAAAAACATAAAATGCACCTTTTGGTTTTATACAGTGTATTCCTTTTATTGAGTTAAGGTAATCAACTATGAAGTCTCTCCTTTTTTTAAACTCTTCTTTCATCATTGCTGGAAACTTACCTTTATCTTTTAATGCCTCTATTCCACCGTACTGGGCGAAAGATGTAGGGTTAGATACAGTCTGACTCTGTATGTTTATTATAGGTTTTATATATTTTTCAGGAGCAGCAACCCATCCCAATCTCCAGCCAGTCATAGAATAGGATTTTGAAAAAGCACCTACTGTAAATGTAATATCTCTAACTTCCTCAGAAATAGAAGCTATACTTACGTGTTTTCCCTCATATAAGAATTCCTCATAACATTCATCAGAAATAATAAAAATGTTGTTTTCAACACAAATCTGGGCAATTTCTTTAAGCTCTTTTTCAGGTATTACAGCACCTGTAGGATTTGAAGGTGTGTTTAAAACAAGGGCTTTTGTTTTATCGGTTATATATTTTTTTAAGATATCACCTGTTAAAACAAATTCATATTCTTCATAAAGTTCAGCGTAAACAGGAACTCCATCACACAGCTCAATCTGTGGAGGGTAAGAAACCCAGTAAGGGGCTGGTACTATAACTTCATCTCCCGGATTTAATATTGCTGCGAATATT
>JALSSE010000038.1 GCA_026984415.1 Hydrogenothermaceae bacterium
AGATATCATTACACAATTCTGCTTTTAGGTTCTTACCTTCTAATAAGATGTCCAAAAACCGTTCAAACCACTGGTGGTGAAATTTTATATTTGAAATCAAAGAAGTTGGGAAAGTAGATGGAATTTTTTTTGAAATAAGCTCAGATTTTGTTTCTAAAACATCGTATTTTAAATATCCTTTGGCAACATAATCTTTTATTTTTTCAAAATATTCAAAAGTATTGAAAACATCTTCAGTAAAGGTTTTGTTCAAAAAAGATTCAATGAATTTTTCCTCAAAAAAGTCAATACCTTCTAAAAATAGTGAAAAAGGAAAATGGATTTTTTTCAAGGAAACTCCAATATCAAAAAAGGATTTTTCTACTTCTGAGTTTTTATCTGAAAACTGTAAAAAAAGATTTTTATAGTAATTAAAAAAAATTTCTTTATCCTGAATTTGATTTAAAAAAAGCTTAAATTCTTCTTTTTCCTGAACAAAATTTTTAAAACTTTCAAATATATTATCTATTTCTTTTTTTATAATATCTTTTGGCATAACAAACCTTTATTGAAATTATATTAGTTATAATAATATAAAAAATATATTTTATGCAATGTTTTTTAAAAATTTCAGATAGTATATAATTATTAATTTAATTGTTTATCTTAAATTTGGAGGAACATTATTGAGAATAGTTAGTGGTATGAGGCCTACCGGAAAACTCCATTTAGGACATTATTTTGGGGTTATAAAAAACTGGCTTGAACTTCAAGAAAAACACAAGTGCTATTTCTTTATTGCAGACTGGCACGCATTAACAAATAAATACAAAAACACACAGAATTTAAAAGAAGATATAAAACAGATGATGATAGACTGGTTAGCCTGTGGAATAAATCCAGAAAAAGTAACATTATTTATCCAGTCAGGAGTAAAAGAACACGCAGAACTTTCACTTTTATTTTCAATGATTACACCAAAAAGCTGGCTTGAACTTAATCCATCTTACAAAGATTTAAAATTCAACCTGTACTACCAGTATTTAAAAGATTTTTTACTTGGAAAACAGGTAAAAGTTATTCAGACTCCACCTCCAAAACCATTTAAAGAAGCTTTAAAAGAGACTGATGGAAAAAATAAATCAAAAATATTTGAAGAGTACCTGAGAGAAATTTTCCACCGGGCTTTTTATAACCAAAAGGGGATAGATTTTAAAGGTTTAAAAGAAACGCTTTTAAAATTTGGAATTCAAAAAAGAATAGTTGAAGAAGTTGTTAAAAACTTAGAAGAAGGTGATGTTGGAAAAGATATTGATACCCTTGGTTTCCTTGCTTATCCTGTTTTACAGGCTGCTGATATTCTAATATACAAAGCAGAAGCAGTACCTGTTGGTGAAGACCAGCTTCCACATATTGAACTTACAAGGGAGATAGCGCGAAGATTTAACTCTTTATACTCTGAAATATTTCCTGAACCTGAAGCAATGCTTACCGAAGAGGCAAAATTACCAGGATTGGACGGAAGAAAAATGTCTAAATCTTACAATAATGCAATATACCTTTCTGATAACGAAAAAGACGTTAACGAAAAAGTTTTATCTATGAAAACAGACCCACAGAGAATTAGAAGAACAGACAAAGGAAATCCTGATGTCTGCCCTGTTTTTGATTATCACAAAATATTTACAGATGATGAAACAATCAAAAAAATTGATTTCCAGTGTAGAAATGCTGAAATTGGCTGTGTAGATTGTAAAAAAATATTAGCTGAAAATCTAAACAAATTCCTTAACCCAATAAGGAAAAAAAGGGAAGAAATTGAGAAAAATATTGAAAAATTTGAAAAATATTTCATAGAAGGAACAAAAGAAGCAAGAACTGAGGCAAAAAAAACAATGGAAGAAGTAAGAAAATCTATGAATCTTTATGAAATCTAAAGAACCGATACAAAGGAGAAAAAATGTTTGGAAAAATAGCAGAATCAAAATGGAAAAATTGGGTAATGTTTATTACAGTTTTTGCATTTGTAGGGACTGCATTTGTAGGAATTATAGTTTATAAATTAACAGGACAGATAAGCGGTGCAGCTATTGTAAATGGAAAAGAAATAACAACAACAGCCCTTAATTACAATGCAAGACTTTTAATGAGAGATTATGAAGAAAAGGGAATAGACACAGCACCTTTAAGAAAAACTATTTACAGACAGGCTTTAGAAAACTTAATAAATCAGGAGCTTTTATATCAGGAAGCAGAAAAAGAAGGAATTGTTGCAACAGATGAGGAAGTAAGGAGGGCTATTTTAGATACACCAGCTTTTCAGGAGAAGGGTAAATTCAGTAAAGAAAAATACTATGCAATACTAAGAAATATGTCTTTATCTCCAGAATTTTTTGAAGAATTACTGAGAAAGGATATTTCAATAAAACACCTTTTAACAATACTAAAAGCCGATTTTTATGTTTCTGATTTTGAGATTGATACATTTTTGAAAAAACAGCTTACAGTTATAAAAGGAAAAGCCTTAATTATTTCATTAAAAGAACCAGAGATAAAAGAAGAAGCCATTAAAAAATATTACGAAGAGCATAAAAAAGAGTATGCAGGGAAAAAAGGAAAGAAAATAAAAGTTTACAAAATAGATATTGAAAAATTAGGACAGGAAAAAGCTGAAAAGTTAGCAAAAGAAACTTTTTCACAACTGAAGAACAAAAAAGAGGTTTCTGAAAAAGGTGTTGAGAAAATTTTAGATACGTCACTTTATAAAGAAGAACAGCTTAAAGAATTACCAGAAAAAGTAAAGAAAGAAATTCAACAGCTATCAAAAGAAAAACCTGTTGTATTTGCAAAGACTGAAAAAGCTTACTATTTAGGTGTTTTTGAAGGGGAGATTTCTGAAGCACTTCCAATAGAAGATGTAAGAGAAAAAATTATTAAAGTATTGAAGTTAGAGCAGAAGAAAAAGATGTTACAGGAATTGCTGAAAAAGGTTAAGGAAGCGGAGAAAAAGGAAAAAGATTTAAACAAGCTTGCAAAGATGTTTAATGGAAAAATAGAAGAAATAAACGATAATACATTACAGGAAATAGCTGTTAAATACGGAATTCAGTCTGAAGATGTTAAAAAGATTTTTAAATTGAAAAGTGGAGAAATTTCTGAACCATTAAAAATAAGAAGTGGTGTTTTGATTATAAAAGTTGAACAGAAAAAAGAACCAGACCCTAAAAAATACGCAGAAATGAAAGAATCAGTAGGACCAATGATAGAAGGTGAAAAATTCAATACAATTATTCAGATGTACATTGATAAACTGAAAAAAGAAAGTGATATACAAATAAATCCACGGGCATTACCGTAATGGAAAAGACTCCCTATGCTTACGATTTTTTGTGGAATCAGGTTGAGCTTGGTTTTACAGAAATAAGAAAAAAAAAGTATAGGGAGTTAGTTGAAAAATACCTGTTTGATGAAGAAAAAAGAAAAAAATTAGAAGTTTTAAAAGATAAAAAAGGAAGGAACTATAAGGGTGGATTATTAGAAAGAACTGCCTCTATAATCTCACTTGTTCTATGCAGTTATGATAATTATCCAGAAATAGATGTTGACCTTTTGCTAACAGCAGTTATAATGTCTGGGTTCTGCTCTATTTATCCTAAAAAAGAATGTTTTGAAAAAATAAAAGATTATCCTGAAATTATTCCATTTTTATTTAAGAAAAAAAGAAAAAAACCGTCTGTAGAAATATACATTTTTGACAGCTTGATTAAAATTGACAATGGAATATTTTTAAGGCTGCAAAAACATAGAAAAAACAAAGAAAAAAAATGAAAAATCAAGTAGAACATTACCCTGTATTACACAGAGAAGTTTTAAAATACCTATCCCTTGCAAAAGGGGAAAATATTGTTGATGCTACAGTTGGCGGTGGCGGTCATTCTTATCTGATACTAAAAAATTTACCAGATAAAAAAATTATTGGAATAGATAAAGACGAATATGCAATAAAAAGAGCAAATGAGAAACTAAAAGAGTTTGAAGGAAGGTATAAATTAGTAAAATCTCCATTTAAAAATTTAGACAAAGTTTTAGATGAGTTAAAAATTGAGAAAGTTAGTGGTTTTTTATTTGATTTGGGAGTTTCCCATTTTCAGCTAAAATTAGAAAGGGGGTTTAGCTTCCAGAAAGATGAATTCTTAGATATGAGAATGGATAAGGAAAATCCTTTAACAGCTTATGATGTTGTAAATACATATCCAGAATACAGATTAGAAGAAATTATAAAAAATTATGGAGAAGACAGATTTGCAAAAAGAATTGCAAAAAATATAGTTGAATACAGAAAAAAGAAAAAAATAGAAACAACAAAAGAATTAGAAAATATTGTTTTCCACTCTTACCCCCGTAAATTAAGGCATAGCAAAATCCATCCAGCAACAAGAACATTTCAGGCAATAAGAATTGAAGTGAATAACGAATTAGAAGAAATTAGAGAAGCCCTCAATAAAGCTATTGAAAGACTTGACAAAGGTGGTATAATTGCAGTAATATCATTCCATTCATTAGAGGACAGAATAGCGAAAAATATATATAAAGAACATAAGTCCTTAAAGAATTTAGAACTTTTGACGAAAAAGCCGATAACTCCGACAGAAGAAGAGGTTAAAGAAAATCCTCCTTCAAGGAGTGCTAAATTAAGGGTAGCTAAGAGGTTATAAAAATGAGAAGGTTTAATTACCAGCAAAGAAGAGACTTTGCAACTATTTCAGAACTTCCAAAAGATTTGAGAATACTTAGAAAATATTTAAAATACTTTATTGGATTTCTAACTATAGCTATAGCTCTCGTGTATTACAGTTATCTAAATTTTCAGATTGAACACGAAATTACAACTTTAACAAAACAAAAAAGTATGTTAATTGCTGAAAATTATGAACTTAAAAAAGACATAACGGTTTTATCATCACCTGAAAGAATAGGAAAAATAGCAAAACGGAAATATAAAATGAAAGTAGCCCCTTATTCAGAGATAAAATTTATAGAAAGTAATGAATGAAAAAAGAACTTACATAGTTGTATCAGTATTTATCTTTGCATTCCTTATAGTTATAATCAGATTAATTAACTTCCAGATAATAAATCAGGAAAAATACCTTACTTATGTTAAAAAACAGTACTACTCAAAAGAAAAAATAATTAGACCAAGGGGAATAGTTTTTGACTCAAAAGGGAAAATTCTTGCCATAAGTGTACCTACTATCAAAATATTTGCCATCCCAAGGTATGTAAAAAATAAAGAGGAAGTTGCAAAAAATTTATCAATCATTTTAAAAAAATCAAAGTCTGAAATTTTAAGGAAGCTAAATTCTAAAAAAAGATACGTTGTACTTGCTGATAATGTTGATAAATCCCTTAAACCAAGGATAAAAAAGCTTATTTCAGATTTAAAAGAGTGGAATATTGGGATAGTTGAGTCAAGTAAAAGAATTTACCCTTATAAAGATTTAATAGGAAATACTTTAGGATTTGTAAACAGGTACAACGGAATTGGAGCAGAAGGTTTAGAGTATAAGTTAAATAAATATTTAGGTGGTGGATTTGACGAAATATCATTTTTAAAAGATGCAAGTGGCAATCCATTTACAATAGAAAAAAATAAAAACAACAATAAAGACATTAAAAATATATATTTGACAATTGATTCAAATATACAGTATATGGCAGAAGAAGCATTAAGACAGTTAATAAAAGAAAGACACCCAAAAGAAGCCCTTGTACTTATAGTTGACCCAAGTACTGGAGATATTTTAGCCAATGCAACGTATCCAAATTACGACCCAAACAGGTACTGGAAATATAGAAGATTTAAAAACATAACTTTTCAGAGTGCCTATGAAATTGGTTCACTTGCAAAACCTTTTATACTTGCAGAGGCGATAGATGAAAACAAGATAAATCTTAATAAGAAAATATACTGTGAGAACGGGAAAATTATAATTGACGGAGTAAGGATAAAAGACCACAAAAAATTTAAATACCTGACTCCAAGGGAAATAATAGTACATTCTTCAAATATTGGAACTATAAAAATAGCCCTCCAGTTAGACCCAAAAAAAATTTACAGAAGATTTAAAAATTTAGGGTTTGGTAAACCGACAGGTGTATTTCCCGGTGAAGCCTCTGGACTTTTAAAAGAAGATTTAAGACCTGTTAATGTAGCTTATGCTTCTATTGGACAATCGTGGACTGCAACAGCAATACAGGTGGCTATGGCATACTCAGCAATAGCAAATGGTGGATATTTATTAAAACCAAGGCTTGTGAAAGGATTTTCAACTGATGGAATAGAAATAAAAGAACTTCAACCTGTGGAAACAAAATCAAAAGTTTTTAGTGATAAAAGTTTAAGGTGGTTAAGAAAAACCCTTCAATTAGTTGTTGAGGAAGGTACTGCAAGGAAAGGAAAATCAAAATACTTTACAATTGCTGGAAAAACAGGAACAGCCCAAAAATATGACCCAAAACTAAAAGCCCTTTCAAATGAAAAATTTTACACGTGGTTTGCAGGATTTTTCCCGGTCCATAACCCTAAATACACAATTGTTATCTTTGCAAATGAACCGAAAAAAATAAGAAAGTGGGAAATAATAGGTGGTGGAAAAATTTCTTCTGTAGTAATGGTTAATTTAATTGATAGATTGATGTTTTATACAAAACAAAAACCAGATAAATTGTATTTTACACAGAAAAGATAAAATTCAGTTTTTTGGTTTTAACTGGTCTGCATATTCTTCAAGTTTAGACTGGAAAATGATTAAAGATTTATAAAGCTCATCAAAATTATGGGAGTACGGATTTATAGCAGAAATAATTAAATTTTGTGCTTTTAATAGGTCTTTTCTGGCTTTATTAACATACTCTTCCTGCATTTTATTAACATTTTCCATAATTTTAGATTTTATACATTCTTTCTTTTCACTTAAAACCTTTTCAACAAAATAATCATTTTTATAGGCAGTATCAAAGTATGTATAAAGGACAAGACCGATGAATACTATCAAAGTAAATAACGATAAAACAGGAAAAGTTATTGAGAAAATAAGTGTAAGTATAAAAGAAATTAAAGATAAAATTGATAGAATAATAAATCTATTGCTGTGGATATTTATATAAAGCTTATCTAAAAAAGGAATTTCATAAACTTCGTGGAAAATTTTTTTAAAATCAATTCCATCACTGAAAGAACCTATACTTAATGTGACAACAGGGTTGTAGCTGTCAATAATTGCAAGTAAAGCTTCGGATATTTTCATGTCTTCATCTTTTTTTAAAAATTCATTAAGTTCAGGCTGAACCCTCTTTAACAGGTCTTTCTTTGCCTGAATTACAACTGATTTAAGATTTTCATCTAATTCATTTTTAATTGGCTGGTATTTTGTTTTATTTAAGTTATCAATAATTTTTTGAATTTCTTCAAAAGATTGTGCATACTGGATTTTGTTTAACTCATCATAAAATTTATTTGAAGAAAGTATCCTTTTAAAATCGTTTGATATTTTATTTTTTATGTGTTCATTTATATCTTCTCTTGCCTCTGTAAGTTTTTTAGATATCTCATTTATTTGCCTCTGTTCTTCTAATAGCTTTTTTGAGAAATCTTTTGTTTTTCTTAAAAGGTACCTTAACCTGTTTCTGATTTCGTCCCTTATTTCTATTAACTCTCTTTCCCTTGCCTTTTGTAGTTTTGGTATATTTTCTCTTACCTGTAAAGGTAAAGATAAATTTTCTATCCTCCTTTCTAAAACACCGATAGTTTCTTCTATATACTGGTCAATTTCGGGAAAATCAAACTTTTCTAAAAATTCTTTTATTTCAATTAGTTGTTTTTTTAGTTTGTCTCTTTTTTCAATAAGGTCATTCATCTTAAAGTTTTATAGCCTCCAGTATAGAAATCCATTTTTTTCAGCTTTTCTTTTGTTGTAAAGTCCTTTTATATCAACGAGTACAGGTGGTTCTCCTTTTATAAGTTCTTTGTATTTTTTGAAATCTAATTCTTCTATAAATGGTCTGTGTTTTACTGCTACAACTATTGCATCGTAAGGGGCGAATTTTTGGATATCTTTTATAAGTTCTATTCCGTATTCTTTTTTTACTTCATCTTCATAAACGAATGGGTCGTGGATGTAAACTTTTACTCCGTATTCTAAAAGCTCATTATAAACATCTATTACCCTTGTATTTCGTATATCACTTATATTTTCTTTAAATGTAAAGCCTAAAATAAGAACTTTACTGTCTTTTACTGCTTTTCCTGCCTTTATCATTAATTTTACTGTGTTTTCTGCAACAAATTTTCCCATATTATCGTTTATTCTTCTTCCTGCAAGTATTACTTCTGGATGGTGTCCAAGGGCTTCAGCTTTAAAAGTCAGGTAGTAAGGGTCAACTCCGATGCAGTTATGTGTAATAATACCTCCCGTTGTAATATAATTCTTTGTTTTTGGAGCTTCTAAAGAGTAAACGTAAGTATCAGAAAAAATATGTTCTTTCTCTTTTACTTTAGTTATAAAAAATCCGTCCTCTGTGTAGTAGTTTTTTATATTTCCCTCTGATTTTTCCCTTAAGGCTTTTTTTAGTTTTTCTTTTTTTGAGTCTAAGAAAAAGCTCTGCATTTTTTGAATGTCTTTCTTTGAGTAGATTTCTATAAGCCCTTTTCTTTTCATATGATAAGGGAAAATATC
Source organism: Hydrogenothermaceae bacterium (assembly GCA_026984415.1). The sequence continues at coordinate 8,718 of JALSSE010000038.1, forward strand.
AAAGTTCATTAAAAGAAGGTTTATCTGATGATAAAGTGTGTCTGAAGAAGTAAAGTAAGAAATTTTTGGTAGTTTTTTTGAATATGAAAATCCTCCATCTCCTCTAAATAAACCTTTTAAAACTTCTTTTCTTATACCATCAGTGTTATACATAATAATGTATGGTACTTTAGCATTATAGCTGTTATTCCCAACACCAAGTTTTTCAAGTAGCAAACTAAATATACGATTGGATATCTTTAATGTGATACTGTTGAAATTTTTATCTTTGTAAACAGAGTAAGAAATTTCCCATTTTTTCAGAATTGATTTGATATCCTGTAGAAGCTCTTTTTCTTCTGAATTTACTGTTATTCTCGTTCTAACAGTTTTTTTATCTTTTGTTATACAACCTTCAGATAAATAGTATCCTATAAATCTTGCAAAATCTTTATCTACCTTTATAATGGCTGGGATTTTAGAAATAGAAGGACCTCTTCCTGTTGCAATTACTAACTCTTCTTCTGAGTAGTATTTTTTAAAGTATTCTCTTACCTTAATGTAGTCTTCTAAAGGAAGGTAGTTGTTATAGAGGAAGTTTGAAACTTTTTTACCAAGATATTTTTTTGATATGTAATCCTTGAATTTATCAAAGTCTTTCCAGTTTTTGTTTTTTGGCTTAATCCTTACTTTTGACTTAAAATCGTTCTGTAAAACAAAATCAATAACATTTATTTTTTTATTTTTATAAACAACAGGAAGTTTTTTAATTAAAGGAATTTCGTCTCCTTCTTTTATATCATTTGCAAGCCTAACATCGTAAGAACTACCATTTTTAACTATAAATGGGTGTTTATCTGAAACTGTTATGTACTGACCAGATGATAACCTTAGTCTAATTAAATTGTCATATTTTCTTCTTGTAAAAACCCTCACTGGAACAAAATCAAAATCTTCTTTGTAAGGGTTAAAAGAAAGGACTTCTACTTTATTTTCAGGAAGTAAAAGCTCTGTCCCATAGAAGTTAGCCTTTTTCTTTGTTTTTAACGAGTTTATAAAATCTTCAATATTTGTATCATAAATTTTATTTTTATATTTTACTGTTATTTTTTCTGAACCAACCTGACAATGACCACCTACCAACCCAGGTTCAAATCTTAAAAAGTTCCATTTTGTTGCTGCTGCTTCAAGGACTTCTTTTGTATCAATATCCATCTTATGAAAAATAAGGGATAATTCATTCATTAAAGCTATATTTAAATCCCTCTGGGTGTTTTCTATTACTTTTGCGGCTTCTGCAGTTTTTATATCTGGGGCTTTATGAATCCCTGCTGTAATTACAGAGCCGTAAAGGTCTGCTAAAAATTCTGTAATTTCTGGGGTATCCCCTGCAACAACTTTAACGATTTTGTCTATTGTATGCTGTTTATCTCCGGGGTTGACCCTTTCTGGAGAATATCCAACGTGGAAATCCTCTTTCCACTTCATATCACTTTCTTTTTCTAAAATAGGAACACATTCTTCTTCAGTAAGTCCCGGATAAACTGTTGATTCGTAAACTACAACAGCATTTTCAGGCATATACTTACCAACTGTATGGGTAGCCCCTTTTATAGGTCTTAAATCTGGTATTTTAAATTCATTAATAGGTGTAGGAACAGTAACAATAATAAGCTCACACTCTGATATCTTTTCTGGATTTGTTGTAAATTCAATAGTTGAATTTATCAGCTCTTCCTTTTCTACTTCCCTTGTTCTGTCATACCCTTCTTTTAGTTCTTTGACCCTTTCTTCAGATATATCAAATCCAACAACATTAAATTTTTTGTTTAACAGAACTGCTAATGGTAAACCTACATAACCTAAACCAACAACACATATTTTTTTATCTTTTTGGAAATCTTCAATTTTGTACATATCCCACTCCTTTTGTTTAATCAACTCTTGAATATTTTATAATTTTTGAGATAAAACTGATAAAATCTTTTGAAATAGCAATTCTTGGAAGTTTATGTAAATTCTGACTTTTCTTTATAATACCTTTTTCTACCGTATAAGCAGAATCAAAGTAATCTTTTGTTATATTAACAAGAAATTCATCGTAATGTCCAAAGGGGTATGAAAGATGTCTTATTCTTTTACCAACCATACTTTCTAAATCTTTTTTTGAGCTTTCAAACTCTTCCCTTATCCTTTTTTCTCTTTCTTCATCAGTCTCAAATTCTAAAAATGAATTAAATTTTTCTGTAAGCTCTTTTTTTAAATTTTCCTTCCATCCACTTTTTTCAAAAAAGGATTTATCTATTGAGTTAATATAATCTTTAACTTCTTTTTTAAGGAAACCTCTCTTTACTGCAAGGTTATTTTTATCTGGAAATAAAGGATAACCAATTTTTGGCTCATCTAATTTTGAAAAATCGTTAGATTCTCCATAGGCGTAAATATTACTCCAGTGTCCATTTTTACCATCATAAAAATCTAAAATTTTATCTTCATAAAAAACCTTTGCGTGAACTCCTGCATGTCCCTGAATATCAAAAACATCTTTCATTTTATTTAATTCTCCAACAGTCAGAAAGTCATCTGATTTTCCATATCTCAAAAATTCAAAATTTGCCTGCCCCATAGTCTTTGGTTTGTGGAGTTCATTAAAAGAAACTTTTCCATTCCAGTAATCTTCAAGTGTAGGTCTTACCGTTTCTTCCCTGTTTATCCTTGAAGAAATTGGAAAAATAGTAGCTTTCAGACCGTACTTTTTTAAAATAGGATAAGCATAAACAAAATTATCAGCATACCCATCATCAAAGGAGATAACAATAGATGGTTTTTCTATTTGTTTATCAGTTGTTAAATATTCGTAAACATCGTCAAAGGTTATTGTTTTGAAATATTTTTTTATAATTTTCATCTCAAAATCAAATGTTTTATAGGCTACATCAAAACCCCATTTAGGGAGAATCTTGTGGTAAAAAATAACAAATACATTATTTTTCATTTATAAGCTCCTGAAAAAGTTTTATATATTTTTCAGTGGTTTTTTCTATTGAATACTCACTGGCAGTTTTTATTGCATTTTCTGAAATCCTTTTATACTCTTCTTCTGATAAAGAAAGCATTTTCTTCATTTTTTCTACCATACCTTTAACATCTCCAACAGGAACGGCAAATCCATTTTCACCATCTTTTAAATAACCACCAATTCCTCCTGCCAGGGTAGATAAAACAACTTTACCAGTTGCCATAGCCTGAAGTAAAGCCCCTGCAATCCCTTCAAGATTTGAAGAAAGTACAAAGAAATCAGCAGCATTTAAAATATCTGGAACATCTGACCTGAAACCAAGTCCTATAACTCTATCTTCAATACCAAACTTTTTAGCTAACTTTTTAGCTTCTGTGTCTGTTTTTTGACCAACAAGTATTAACAGACAGTCATCACAGTTTAGTTTTGAAAAGGCTTCTATTAATTTATCCTGAGCTTTTACCTGAAGCTGCCAGTTTGCAACATTAACAAATATTTTTTTGTCTAAAGGAAGTCCTAATTTTTTTCTTAGTTCTTCCTTTTTTTCTGGCATAGGTTTAAACCTTTCTAAATCTATACCGCTCTCTATAACAACTAACTTTTCTGGGAAGAAATTAGCCTTTTTCAATTTTTCATAAACATCTTTTGAAACAACAATAATTTTATCAGCTGCAGAGTATTTAAAATATTTGGAAAACAGGGAAGGAATTCTACCTGAACGTCTTATTGCTACTATTTTAGGCTTATGTTTAAGAAAAGGTTTTACAAATCTTACATAATCAAAAGCGTGGGGGGAATTTCCAACAACAATATCAAATTTATTTTCATCAATTATTTTTTTCAGTCTTACATAATTCATTAAGTTTCTTCTGTTTGTTTTGTAATCGTGTTCAAAAAAATGGAAAGGTATACCGTAAGGTTTTAATTTTTCCATCATTTGCTGGTATTTAGAAGATAAAGCCATGTGAACATCAATTCCTCTTTTTTTTAGTTCTTTTGTGACTAAATATGTCTGTTCTTTTGTTCCACCCCAGCCTGTTCCATCAACAACCTGCAGTACTTTCATCTAAACTCCTTTAAAAAATCTCAATAATTATGTAAAATAAATAAATATTATTATATATTAAAAAATATCAAATTCTTTTAAGGATGTTTTAACAGTCCTTTTAACCTTGTCGAAAGAATTATTAATTCTATTAAATACTTTTTAAGGAGGAAACATGGCAAAGATTTTACTTACAGGAGCTGCTGGATTTATAGGATGGAAAACAGGGGAGCTTTTACTTGAAGATGGTCATGAAGTAGTTGGCGTTGATAATATGAATGATTATTACGATACAAGGCTAAAAGAGTGGAGATTAAACCAGTTAAAAAAATATCCTAATTTTAAATTTTACGAAGTTGATATTGAGAATTTAGGAGCGTTAGATGTTGTTTTTCAGGACAACGAATTTGATAGGGTTATAAACCTTGCTGCAAGGGCTGGTGTAAGGTACAGTTTAATCAATCCATTTGTTTATCTATCAACAAATGCAGAAGGAACATTAAACCTTTTAGAACTTATGAGAAAGTATGGAATTAAAAAATTTGTTCTTGCTTCAACCTCTTCTTTATACGCAGGACAACCTATGCCTTTTAAAGAGGATTTACCTGTAAATACTCCAATTTCACCGTATGCAGCATCAAAAAAAGCAGCTGAAGTTATGTCTTATACTTACCACTACCTTTACGGTATTGATGTTACTGTTGTGAGATATTTTACAGTTTACGGTCCTGCTGGAAGACCTGATATGAGTATTTTTAGATTTATAAAATGGATTGATGAGGGAACACCTATTGAACTTTTTGGGGACGGCTCACAATCAAGGGATTTTACTTATGTTGATGATATTGCAAAAGGAACAATAAAAGCTGCATTTAAAGATGTTGGTTATGAAATAATAAATTTAGGTGGTGGAAAAAATCCAATATCTTTAAATGAAATAATATCTAAAATAGAAAAGTATTTAGGAAAAAAAGCAAAAATAGATTACAAACCATTCCACAAAGCAGACTTAAAAGAAACATGGGCTGACATAACAAAAGCAGAAAGGATATTAGGCTGGAAACCAGAAATAGATATTGATGAAGGATTAAAAAGAACAATTGACTGGTATATAGAAAATAAAGAGTGGTTAAAAGATGTAAAACTGTAAGGCAGGAGAAAACCTGCCTTTTTTATTAAATAAGTCTGTTTCTCTGTGAATTTGTAATAGACGTAGCTATTGATATATCCCTTGGAAACTCTGTTCCTCTTGATGTAGTTCTTATTTCTAACTTGTCTGTTAAGAAAAAGCTTTTTATTATTTCTATAGCTTTGTCAAAATCAAAATCATTACAGGAAAAAATATCTATTGAGAAATAGCCTTTTTCAGGAAAAGTATGTATGCTTATATGACTTTCAGCTATGATAACAAACCCAGAAATACCCCAGTCTTCAGGTTTATCCCCACCATCGTACTTGAAAACGTAAGGAGGCATTATTTTTGTCATATTTATTTCTTTTGGTAAAGTATCTAAAAACTCTGTCACATTTTCAATACTTGCAAGGGCTTCATAACTTCCTTCGTACCCATCAACCATTAAATGAGGTCCAAATCCTATCAATTCAGTCAGTCCTCCTCCTAAATTTAATAAAAACTATAACTTATAAAAATATAATAAAATTTGTAAAAAGTAAATATATTTTTACACAAAGTTTTGTCAAATTCAAATTTTATTAGCATATTCTAATAACAGATTAAAATCTTCTAAAGTTATGATATTCCTTATAGCACAGGTAGTTATTTATTTTATATATTAATATAACTTTATTAATCCAGCAGGGATAGAAATGGAAAAGGAAAAACTAATTTTAGAAATTTTAAAAGAAGAAAATAAACCTTTAAAGGTTGGAGATATTGAGAAGAAGACAGGTATTGATAGAAATACTGTACAGAAAATAATAAATGAACTTGAATTAGAAGGTGTAGTTGAATATCCAGACAGATGCCACAACAAGGTTGTTTTTAAAGGAGGACAATAATATGTCAGATAAAATAGATGTAAAACTTACAGTAGAACTTGCACATCAATGTGTAAAATGTTCTGCCTGTAGGTCAGTATGTCCTACTTACAGTGTAGTCAAAGAAGAAAGGTCTTCACCAAGAGGAAGATTGTCCCTTGCTGAAGCTGTAGTAGACGGCTTAATCCCAATGGACGAAGACATTATAGCCCAGTGGAACCAGTGTGCAATGTGTAGAAGATGTGAGTGGATTTGTCCTAACGAGGTTGAGTATAAAGAAATAATGTTTAGAGCCAGACATATGGCAAAACAGGAAACAAAAAAGAAAGATTACTTTAAGTGGGCTGTATTTAAAGGTTTAGGTATGATGGGAAGCCCAATGACAAAAATAGGAATGAAATTCGCACCGGGATTGATGGATGCATACGGAAAGCTCTTCGGAAAAGAAGTTCCAGAGTACAATGCAGTATACGTTGATGTTGGAATTCCAAAGTATGCAAAACTTATGCCTAAACCTACTGCAAAACCTTTTGGAATAAGGGGAAAAGAAGTTAAAGCAAAAGATTCAAAAGGGAGACTTCTTTTCTTTACTGGTTGTATGATTGATGCCTTTTACGGAAAAACCGGTGAAAGTGTTTTAAAACTTATGGAAAAAGCTGGCTACGATGTAGTGGTTCCTAAAAATATAAGATGTTGTGGTGCTCCTCACCTTTACAGTGGAGAAGTTGAAGCCTTTGAAAAACTAATGGAACATAACAAGGAAGAGATTGATAAGTACGATTTTGATGCAATAGTTGTTGCCTGCCCAACCTGTGGTGGAGCGTTAAGCGAAGAATACAAATATCCAGTAAAAGATTTTGCTGAAATATTAAGGGAAGAAGGATTTTTCACTTTCAAAGGGGAAGGGGAAAAGGTTTCATTCCATTTTCCTTGCCATTCTTATACTGCTATGAGTACAGACCCTAATGTTTACAGGGATGTATTAAAAAATGTAAAAAATGCAGAATATGTTGAAGGTGAAGAAGCTATGATGTGCTGTGGTTTTGCAGGTTATTTCTCTGTTGCAAACTATGAAGTAGCATCAGAACTACAAAAAAGGAAAATTGATGATTTAAGAAAAACAGAAGCAACTTATGTTTTAAGTGATTGTCCAGGGTGTGTTTTTAATATAGCAGATGGTATGTATAAACACGGACACAGTAAAAATGTAAAAGTTATACATTTAGCAGATTATCTTGCAGACAGATTGATAGAAGAAGAGGAAGCCTCAAAATAATAGGCTTCCTTTTAATTTTGTTTATTTAGATTTAAGTATATATAAGAAACCAACTCTTTAATTCCCTTTCCTTCTTTTGCTGAAGTAAGGAAAACAGGAGTTTCTTTGTCTAAAGAAAGTGTTTCCCTTATCATTTTTTGAACTCTGGATTTTTCTTTCTGGTTTAATTTGTCAACCTTTGTTGCAGCTATTACATAAGGAATATCAAGACTTTCAAGCCATTCTTTAGTTAAAATATCAAGTTTTGTAGGTTCGTATCTACTATCAACAAGCATAATAACAAAATTTAAATTTTCCCTGTTTAAAAAGTAAGCTTCTATCATGTCTTTCCATTTTTGCCTTTCAGCTTTTGATACAGAGGCATAACCATAACCTGGCAAATCTACAAAGTAGATTTTATCATCAAGGGAAAAGAAATTTATCAGCCTTGTTTTCCCCGGTTTTGAACTGACCTTTGCAATAGCCCTTTTAAAAATAGCATTGATTAAAGAGGATTTACCAACATTTGAACGTCCAACCACAGCAACTTCTGGTTTTGTTGGTGGTGGGTAATCCTTTGGTTTAACAGCACTTTTTATAAATTTAACCTGTTTTATTGTTGCCATTTTTAGCTTGCTTTTTCGTAGATAAGTATAGGCTCTTTTCTTCTTTTAACTACATCCTCATCTACTATTACTTTTTTAACTCCTTTTTTCTGTGGAATTTCGTACATTATATCAAGCATGATTTCTTCTATTATTGACCTTAAACCTCTTGCCCCTGTTTTTCTTTCTATTGCTTCCCTTGCTATTTCTCTGATTGCTTCATCTGTAAATTCTAATTCAACACCGTCCATTGCAAGAAGTTTTTGATATTGTTTTATAAGTGCATTTTTTGGCTCTGTTAAAACTTTAACAAGTGCATCTTCATCTAACTGGTCAAGGGTTGCAACAACAGGAATTCTTCCAATAAATTCTGGTATTAATCCGTATTTAATTAAATCTTCAACCCTTACCTTTGAAATGAGATTTCCTTCTTTTTCTTCTTGTGAGCGTATTTCTGCACCAAAACCTATTGTTTTTTTACCTAACCTCTGCTTGATAATATCTTCAAGACCAACAAAAGCACCACCTAATATAAACAGAATGTTTGAAGTATCAAGCTGTATAAATTCCTGATGGGGATGTTTCCTTCCACCTTGAGGAGGAATGTTTGCAACTGTTCCTTCAATAATCTTTAAAAGAGCCTGCTGAACACCTTCACCAGATACATCCCTCGTAATAGATGGATTTTCTCCAGATTTTTTTGCAATTTTATCAATTTCATCTATATAAACGATACCTTTTTCTGCTTTTTCAAGGTCATAATCAGCTGCCTGAACAAGTCTTACCAATATACTCTCAACATCTTCACCAACGTATCCAGCTTCTGTTATATTTGTTGCATCTGCAATTGCAAATGGAACATTCAGTATTTTTGCTAATGTTCTTGCAAGTAAAGTTTTACCTGAACCTGTTGGTCCAATTAAAAGAATATTACTTTTTTCTAATTCAACTTCCAAATCCTGTAGCTTTTCTTTAGACATTATTCTTTTGTAATGGTTATAAACAGCTACAGAAAGTATTTTTTTAGCCCTTTCCTGTCCAATTACGTATTCGTCTAATTTTTTCTTTATTTCTACTGGAGTTGGAAGTGTAGAGATTTCCTCAAACTTTGCCTCTTCTAAATCTTCCTGTATTAACTGGCTACACTGGGAAACACAGTCATCACAGATGTATATGTCTCCTGGTCCTGCTATTAAAACTTTTGCTTCGTTCTGGGGTTTACCGCAAAACGAACATTTGTTTGGTTCATTACTCATATATTTTTATTCACCTCTTTTTTCTATAACTTTGTCAATTAAACCGTATTCTTTTGCTTCCTGTGCAGACATAAAATAGTCCCTTTCTGTATCCTGTTCAACTTTTTCTACAGGTTGTCCTGTGTGTTTTGCTAAATACTCATTTAAGAGTTTTTTCATTCTTAAAATTTCTCTTGCATGGATTTCAATATCTGTTGCCTGACCCTGAAAACCACCTAAAGGCTGGTGAATCATAATCCTCGCATTTGGAAGTGCATATCTTTTTCCTTTAGCTCCTGCAGAAAGTAAAAACGCACCCATTGATGCAGCCTGTCCCATACATATTGTTGCAACGTCTGGTTTTATGTAGTTCATAGTATCAAAGATAGCTAAACCTGAGGTAACAACTCCACCAGGTGAGTTTATGTACATGTAGATATCTTTATCCGGGTCTTCAGCTTCTAAAAATAATAGCTGTGCCACAATTAGGTTTGCTATGTGGTCATCAATTGGAAATCCTAAAAGGATTATTCTATCTTTTAAAAGTCTTGAATAAATGTCGTAAGCCCTTTCTCCTCTTGGTGTCTGTTCTATTACTACTGGTACTAATTGGCTTACTATTTTATTTATATCCATGTTTTATGCCTCCTTATTTTCAACTGCCTGTTCTTCTTTTTCTTCTTTTTGTTCTTCTTCAGCTTGAGCTTGCTGCTCAGCTTCTTGCTGTTCTTTTAATTTCTTTTCGTATTCTTCCTTTGGAATTTCCTTAATATTAGCCTTCTCTGTTAAAAATTCAAGTACTTTCTTTCTTAAGATATTAAACCTAATAGTATCAAGTGCTCCCTGTTCTTCTAAGTATTTTCTTAAAGTTTCGGGGGTTGTTTGATATGCTTGAGCCATTTTTTGAATTTCTTCGTTTATTTCTTCATCGGAAACCTGTATGTTTTCTTTTTCTGCTATTTTATTAAATACAAAGCTTACCCTTACATTCTTTTCAGCTGTTTGTTTCAGATTTTCAAGGGCAGCCTCTATCATTTCTTTGTTAGGCTTTATTCCATAAGATTCTAACTGTTTAGCATATTCCTGAGCTAAGTATTCTGTTTCTGCATTTACAACTGATTCTGGAACTGGAAAGTCATATTCTTCTGCTATTTTATCAATAATTTTTTGTTCAATTTCCCTTTTCTTAATTTCTTCAAGTTCTTTTTCTAAGTCTTCCCTTATTTTTTTCTTTGCCTCTTCTACATTTTCTCCTAATCCAATTTCTTTAACAAATTCATCGTTAAACTCAGGAATTTCTTTTTTCATTACTTCTAAAACTTCTATTTCTACTGTTGCTTTTCCTTTTGGATTACCCTGTTCATCTATTAAATCTATATTTTCAACTTTTACCTTATCTCCAGCTTTTTTTCCAATTAAAGCATCTTCTAATTCTTTTCTTAATGTTCCTGCACCTATTACAGCTTCAAATATATCTTCCTCTTCTTCGCCACTTTCAGCAGTTATGTGGTATTTAATTTTTACAGTATCTCCAATTTCTATTTCTTTGTCTTCTGGAACAAATTTTGCATTTCTTTCTAATAAAGACTGGATAGCTTTTTCAACATCTTCATCTGAAACTTTTGTTTCTACCATTTCAACTTCTATTCCTTCGTAATCTTTTAACTCAAACTCTGGTGCAACTTCAAATGTTATTTTAAATTTTAGTTTTTCATCATTTTCTAATGATATATCGCCGTAGTAAATTTGAGAAACAGGTTTCAGGTTATGCTCTTCTAAAATTTTAGGAAGGTATTTGTTTACGTACTGTTTTACTGCTTCTTCTGCAATGTAATCTTTGTATTTTGCTTTAATTACAGCTTTTGGAACTTTACCCTGTCTGAATCCCGGAACAGAGACTTTTTTACTTAAGTCTTTATAAATAGCTTCTACAATGTTTTTTACTTTTTCTCCCTCATCTTCAATAGTGAGAGTTTTTGTTAAATCTTTTGATTCTACTTCCACATTCATTCCTAATCTCCTTTAAATGTTTGTTTTTATAATAATTAAGTAGTATATCATATTAAGGGATTTTTAAGGGGAAATATTGATTGAAACAATTGATAAACAAGAAATAAAGGGAATGAATCCCTATTTAACTGTTTGTTATCTCCTTTATTTTTTCTACCACTTCCTGTATAATCCAGTCAGGAGTTGATGCTCCTGCACTTACCCCTATATTTTCCGCATTTTCAAACCATTCTTTTTTTAATTCATCAGCCTTTTCTATATGGTATGTATTTGGATTTAAAGCCCTTGATATCTGGGCAAGTCTATTTGTGTTTCCACTGTGTTTTCCACCAATTATAATCATAACATCAACAGTTGGAGATATTTTCTTAACTTCTTCCTGCCTTACAGATGTAGCGTCACATATAGTGTTAAATACTTTAAGCTCTTCAACATTTGAAGCTATGTATCCAATTGCCTGTTCGAAAAAGTCTTCACTCTGTGTTGTCTGGGCAACAACTCCAATTTTATTTCTTCTTGGCATTTTTTGAACTAATTCTTCAAAGTTTTGAACTACAATCCCTTTTCCATTAACTTCCCTGAGATGACCTAAAATTCCAATAACTTCAGGATGTCCTTCTTCTCCAATAATTATTACAAAGTATCCTTCTTCTACAAGCTGGCGAACTTTATCGTGTACTTTTTTAACAAAAGGACAGGTTGCATCTAAAACTTTTACCCCTGATTCTTGAAGTCTCCTTTCTTCTTCTGGAGGAACTCCATGGGAACGGATAATAACCGTGTCTCCTTCTTTTAAAGACTGTTTGTCATCAAGTTGTTTAACGTTTAATCTTTCTAAAAATGAAACAACCTGTTTATTATGTATGATGGGACCATCAGTATAAGCACCACCTAACTTTTCTCCTGCATCTTTTGCCATATCTACAGCAATTTTAACACCGAAACAAAATCCTGCTGATTCTGCCACTTTTATATTAGCCATTTTTACACCTCTCTTTTAATCTCTAAGAGATTTTATCTTTTCCATTATATCTAATGAAATTTCATCTATTTTATGGGATTTATTATAATTTATCGGTTTACCAAACTTCACTTTTATATCCGATGTAAATAATTTAGGAAATTTAGCTCCAACAGGTAGTACTTTATCTGTTCCTTCTATTAATGCAGGAACAACTGGAACATTACCCTTTGAAACTAAAAGTCCTACTCCTTTTTGCGGTTTTGAAAACTGGCCGGGCTTACTCCTTGTTCCTTCAGGAAAAATTGTAATACACTGGTTGTCTTTTAGAGCCTGTAAAGATTTTTTTAAAGAAGAAGTATCCCTACCGTTTCTGTTTACAGGAATTGCCCCTGCACCTGTTATAAACCATCCTAAAAGTGGAACTTCAAAAAGGCTCTTTTTTGCTAAAAACATAAGAGGTCTTCCTGCCACAAGGTTTAAAACAAAAGGATCTAAATTACTCCTGTGGTTAGAAGCTATAATCAATCCACCTTCTTTTGGTATGTTTTCTTTTCCTTCAACCTTGATTTTTAATAATTTTATGAAAAGTGGTGCTATTTTATAAAAATAACGATAGCCCCTTTCTGAATAGTACCTGTTTCCTTCCAAGTTAAGTATTACCCCTTTTTAATCTATTATTTTACTGCAAATGTCTTTTAAAATACATTCTGAACATTCAGGTTTTTTTCTGCAAATATTTTTTCCATGTTCAACAATAAGTGCGTGGTATTCTTTATAAATTTCAATACTTTCTGGTAAATTTTCTTTAAATATAAGTTGAAGATTATCATATTCAATATCTTTTTCAATAATCCCAATCCTTGAAAAAATCCTTTTTGTATAAGCATCTATAACAAAATAAGGTTTATCTAACCCGTAAAGAAGTATACTGTCTGCTGTTTCTTTTCCAATACCTTTTATACTTAATAAAAACTCCCGTGTAATTTTTTCTTTG
>JALSSE010000039.1 GCA_026984415.1 Hydrogenothermaceae bacterium
TCACTATTTTTATCTATTTCTTCCAATTCCTGAAAAAGTAAATCTAAGTTCCTTTTTGCTTTTTCTTTTTGAACAGAGGCAACAGCATATCCATAATGGTTAACATATACCGTATAGGGAGGCGTTACTATTTGATTTTTCTTTAAGTTGTGAATTCTTTCGTGAACTTTTCCAATCCAGATAATATCTTTGTCTTTTTTATGTATGTGGACAGTAGAACTAATACTTTTTACCTCTCCTTTTTCATTTAAATTTCTATAAGTTACACTTATCCCATCAAAATCATCACTGTCTTTAATTAAATTCAGTATATTTTTAAACCGTTCAAACTCACTATCTTCAAGCTCAAAATCAGCATCAAAATGCCAAATCCAGTCTCCACTTGCTTTTGATACAGCATAATTCCTCGCATCAGAAAAACCTTTCCATTCTTTTTCATAAACTTTACAACCGTAATTTTTTGCTATTTCGGTAGTTTTATCTGTTGAACCTGTATCAACTAAAATAACTTCATCAAATTTCCCTTTTATACTATCTAAAAGTCTTGGTAAATTGTCCTCTTCATTTTTAGTGATAATACAGGCTGAAACCTTCATTTTGCCTCCTTATCAGGAAATTATTTATTTTTTCCTTTTCGGATTTTAATTAAATTCTGATAACACAAAGGACGATAATTAAATAATCACAGTATAAAAGGAAAGCAAATTGGAAAAAATATCTGTAATCCTTGTAAATTACAACAGTTCTGAAGATTCTATCCACTGTATTAAATCCTTAATTAACCAGAACTATCCCTACATTTCTGTAATTTTAGTAGATAATTCTGAAAGTGAAGAGTATATAAATGAAATACATAAAAATTTAAAAGATTTTCATTCAAATGTATCAAAAATTTCAGAAAAAGAGTTTAAAGAGCTTAATTTCAATAAAGACATAATTCTTATTAAAGCGAGTGAAAACAAAGGCTTTAGCGGTGGAAACAATATAGGAATAAAATTAGCAAGAGAAAATAAAACAGATTTTATATGGATACTGAACAACGATACAGAAGTTGAAAAAAATACAATAGAAGAAATGCTTAAAACATCATCAAAATACAACGCCCAACTTGTAATCTGTAAGATAAATAATTTTTACGACAGGGATAAAGTCCAATATTACGGAGAAACAGTTTCTTATCAAGGGGAGTATTCAGATTTTGAGGATAAAATCAAGAAACCTTCATTAATATCTGGATGTAATCTATTTTTAAAATCTTCAGTATTTGAAAAAACTGGATTACTTGACGAAGATTACTTCCTATACTTTGAAGATAACGATTTTTATCACAAAATTATTAAAAATGATATTCCATACATTTACACACCACATACTAAAATTTACCACAAAGGTGGTTCTTCTATCGGCAAATATATGGCTACACCTCTATCAGCATACTACGGTACAAGGAACGCATTTTTAATCCTAAAAAAGTTGGATTTATATGAATATCAGGACGTATTAAAACAAACACTTATAAATTTTTTAAAAAACCAGAAGAAAAAAGAAATAATAAAAGCCATATTACTTGGAGTTTACGATTTCATTCAGGGAAAAATAGGAAGACAGGATAAATTAGATTACTACCTGAACCTAAAATTAGACAAATCAAGAATAGATATAAATAACAGAGATTTAGAACAGATTTACAAGAAACATTTTACAAACATTAATTTAAATGAATTACTTGCCGAAAAATACAAAAATAAACCAGAAAGAGCTATTGAATACATTTTTATGCTTGCATTACTAAACCCAAGAAAAAAAGAGTACTATGAGGCATTTTTCAAAACAATAGAAAAAATTTTTGAATCTTCGGAGGAAAAAGAAAATGGAAAAAGTATCAGTATGCATAATTAAAACAGATTTAGAGAACAAAGAGTTTGAAAATACAATAAACAGTTTAGAGGAAAATTTAGAATTTATAGACGAAATAATTTATACAGGTTCAGAAGAAGAAATACCTGAAACAGATTTAAAAATAAAATCTCTAAAAATTCAATCTGAAAACAAGGCTCTTTTAAGAAATAAAGCAATTGAAAATGCAAAAAATGAACTGATTTTATTTATATCTAATGCAACAGAACTTGAAGATTCAACAGTAGAAGAATTTATAGAGACTTATGAAGAAAGCAACGCAGATATTGTTTATCCCCATGAAGTAATAAAAACATTTGAAGATGAAGAAATAATAAGAAACTTTTCCGACTGGTTCAATAAAGAAAACTCTCTTCTCCAGTCTTTAGCTATTGAAAATCATCTTCCAGAATTTGGAATTTTATTTAAAAAAGAAATTTTTAATAAAACAGGAAAATTTAATGAGAACTTTGAAGATTTTGAATTCTACGATTTTATTTATAAAAACATTAACAACCTAAAATTAAAACTATCAGATATAAGTTTTATAACAGAAATAGAAACAGATAGATTTGTAGACACATCCTTTAACAGCAAATCTTTGAGAGATATGGTACAAAAATACGATTGGAAAACTGAAATATTCCCATCTTTAAATTGGGAAGGAAATGAAAAATTAGCATTTGCAACAGCATACTCCCTAATAGGGAAACAGCTTGAAAAATACCACGACTATTTCAATGCTTCTGAATATTACAGAAAAGCATTACTTATTTTCCACAATCAGCACACTTTACTAAATCTTATAAATACATACTACAACATGGGCTTTTTTGAAAAAGCGTTGGAACTTGTTAATCAAGAGCAGGGATTAGACGAAAAAAGTATTGAAACGCTTACTGAAAAAATTAACCAGAGTAAATCGTTAGTTGAGAATATTGAAAAGGCGATTGAGGAAGGGTATGCAGGTGAGATTTTATCGTCAGCTGGGGAAATTGTTGAAATTTATCAAGGGGCTCCAATTTACAATATACTTGGTGTTATATATCTTCTTAAAAATGAAATAAACACAGCCTACAAATTCCTTTACAAAGCTGTTATAATGAATCCATTAGATGAAGATATTTTAAGAAACCTCGTTGATGTTTCAAAACAAATAGGAAAGGAAAAAAAGGTAGAAAGCCTTATAATAAGGATAATAGATAAGAAGGAAACATTAGTTTCTTAAGTCTGGTGTAAAAAAATTTTACACACATAAATTTCCTATTTTAAAATAAAGTCCTTGAAATACAAGGACTTCCCAAAAATCACATTTCAACTTCTTTCCTATGTAAAAAAATTTTACAGTGTAAAAAAATTTTACAATCTTGCCAAAAATAAGTAATATCAATGTTTTCAGGAGATTTTCTTTTATAAAGTGTAAAAAAATTTTACAAATCACAAAGTTTTACAATTAAACCTAAAGAGTTAATTTATATATTTTTCAACAACTTACAAAAATTGGCACGGGATTTGCTTATAAAGAATATGAAAACGGGGCGCCCCTAAGCTTCGGAAATTAAAAACTACTTTAAAAGGAGGTTGTAGTCATGAAAACTACAAACAAACTTTTGAGAACTGCATTGTTCTCAACGATGGCCGTAGCTGGCTCTGCTGTTATAGCTTCAGCAAGTGCTGGTAGCATTGAAATTACACAATACCCTGATGACGTAACTTACATGCAGGGTGATACAAATTACGACCCAATTACTATTGCTTGCGAAGCAAGAGAGGAAGTTACTGCAACTGGTACTGATTACGATTTAGACCAGAATGTAGACAGCCCTCTTGGTAACCCAACTGGTGCTAAAATTATGTATTACACTGGTGCTGGTGTAACTGGTAACTTATCAGGTGTTATCTTTAACCTAACAAATGCTCAGTTTCAGGCTGGTACTACTTACTGTTACTTAGCTGCAGATGAAAATGAACACAGCCAGGACATTAATGATGATGGCGACCAAAACGACTTAGTAATTGTTGCATCTACAACAAGCACTATCGGTTCACCTACTGACAGCATCAAACTTATCTTCAATGATAACGGTGGTAACATTGCACAAGACCAACCACTTTACTTAATCTGTCAGTACACTGGAGATGGACTTATCACTGGATTAGATGACCCTGCTCCAGGAGACATCCCTGCTTATATTGATGAATATGCTCCTGTATTACAAGTAACATCACCAGACTGTAACTCTAACGTTACAATTGAAGCTGTTGGAGAAGACATATTTAACAACCGTACAAACGCTTTAGATGCATCTTACAACACAATTATAGATTGGGAAACTCAGTTTGCGTTAAGCATACACCCAACTTTACAGTTAATTGATGAATACTATCCTTCAAACGGAAGACACTTTGTTGATAATAATCCATTTGACGATATTATCACTTCAACTGACGATGTAGAATTAGATGCTGCTGATGGTATGATAAACATAGAAAACGATCCAGATGAAAGCATTGAAGATTACATTAATTTAGATGAATCTCCAGCTACTTTTGATGTTTCTATCTACACTGACGATGGATATGCTTGTAATAACACAGGTGCAGCTGCTTACACAGCTTTAGACTTTGACAATGATAGAATGTACTTAGATGGTGACGGAAATGACACAACTGATGGACCTAACTTTGACTTTACTCCAGGAGATGGAGATGTAGCTGGTTCAGCTTGTACTTTAAGCTTAACTGTTGGTGAAGATATTGAAGGAGATATCCAAGTTCCACACGGTACTGTATGGCAAGATGATGTTTACATGGGCGTTGATGGTGTTAACAGATTAAGATTTGTAAGATGGGACTTAGACGAAGCTTTAACTGTAATGGGCAATACTCACAACTTAAGCTCTAATAACTTACCTGAAGGATTCTTCAAAAAATGGGAACCTAACGGTACTACTCTCTGGATTCCTTTAT
>JALSSE010000040.1 GCA_026984415.1 Hydrogenothermaceae bacterium
CATACAGAGAGGAAGCAACAGGAAAGCTTACAGGAACAAACATTCCATTTTTAAAGAAAACTTTAAAAGAGTTAGCTCAAGATTTAGAAATGCCTTTTGAAGAACTTGAAGAAAAAGTTGAAAAAATGAGAAAAAAACTGTTTGATGTCAGGGAAAAAAGAGTCCATCCATTAAAAGACGACAAAATTCTAACAGACTGGAATGGATTAATGATTTCTGCATTATCAAAAGCTTCACAGGCATTCAATAACCCTGATTATGCTGAAAGTGCAAAAAAATCCGCAGATTTTATAATTTCTACTATGAAAGGGAAAGATGGAGGACTGTTCCACAGATATAGAGAAGGAGAGGTAAGTTTTAAAGGGAACATTGATGATTACGCTTTCTTTATATGGGGACTTATAGAACTATACGAAGCAACTTTTGAGACAAAATATCTTGAAGAGGCTATAAATTTAACAGAATATACCATTAAACATTTCTGGGACAAAGAAAACGGAGGGTTTTTCTTTACTCCAGACAACACAGATGAGGAGTTAATAATTAGGCAAAAGGAAGTTTATGACGGAGCTTATCCTTCAGGAAATTCGGTTATGCTTTACAATCTTGTAAGGCTTTCAAGGATGACAGGAAGAACAGAATTTGAAAAATATGCTGAAAAGGAAACAAAAGCATTTTCTTTTGATGCCCAGAGAATGCCGTCAGCCCACACAATGTTTTTAATAGGATTTGACTTTTTGATAAATGAAACCTTTGAAATTGTGATAGTTGGTGAAAAAGAAGAAAAAGATACAAAAGAGATAATTAGAACTATTTACGATAGATTTTTACCTTTTTCAGTCTTATTATTAAAATACAGAAATTCAAATATAGAGAAAATAGCTAAATATACCGAAGAATTAACACAAGTGAATAATAAGGCAACAGCTTACGTATGTAAAAACTTCAGCTGTAATTTACCTTCTACAGACAAAGAAAAAATTTTAGAACTGCTTGGAGAAAAAGGAGAATAATATGAACCATCAAATGCAGAATTTATTAAAAGGACTAATACCAGCTATTGTTGGAGTTTTAATACTGCTTTTTCTAATAGCTTCACCATTTGTAGTCATTCCCTCTGGATTTGTAGGGGTAAAACTAACACTTGGAAAAGCAGATTTAAACGAACTTCCACCGGGATTACATATTCTGATTCCTATGGTTCAAAAAGTAGAAAAAATGAGTGTAAGAACCCAATCTTATGACCTTAGAGGAGCAAATTCAATAAATGCATTATCAAAAGATGGGCTTACAATAAATGTAGAACTTACAGTTCTTTATAAAATAGACCCAACAAAAGCAGCTGAAATCTATGTAGAATATGGACTGAACTATGAAGATAAAATTATAAAACCTGTAATCCGTTCGGCAGTAAGGGACGTAATTGCTACCCTTGACAGCTCACAGGTTTATCAGGAAAGAGATGTAATCCAGAGAAAACTTATGGAAAATGTTTCAAAGGAACTTTCTAAAAGGTACATTCTCGTTGATGAAATCTTAATAAGAGATATAAAACTTCCAAAACAGGTTGTAGAAGCTATTGAACAAAAAAGAAGAGCATACGAAGAAGCACAAAAAATGAAATTTTTAGTTGAAAAGGAAAAATTAGAAGCTGAAAGAAAAAGGGTTGAAGCTAAAGGTATAGCAGACGCTAATAAAATAATTGCAGGTTCCCTAACAAGAGAATACCTGACGTGGAAATTTATAGAAAACATAAAAACTTATGCAGAAGGCGACAATAATACTGTAATACTTTTACCTTACGATGAAAAACTTACTCCAATTATAAATTTACCAAAACCTAAAGGAATGAAATAAAATGTCAAAAAAGAGAGGATTGGTCATAGAAAGGGAAGCCCAGCTTATAGGGGTTTTCCTCTTGGAAGAAAAAAAGAAATACAGGGGAATACCAAGGGGAAAAATCAAAAAGAAAGCTAAAATATACGCTGGAGATTACGTATTAGGTGAAATTGTTGATTCTGAAACATTTGTAATAGAAGGTATAGAAGAAAGAAAAAATGTTTTAATAAGACCTCCAATAGCCAATGTAGATACTGCAATAATCGTAGAAACAATAAAAAACCCTGACTTTAACAATTTCTTTTTAGATAATCTTTTGGTTGTTTATGAAAGGGTTGATGTAGAACCTGTAATTGTTTTTAACAAAATAGACCTTTTAGATGAAGATGGGATAAAAGAATTAGAAAAATGGGAAAGTATTTATAAAAATGCTGGATATGAAGTAATAAAAGTAAGTGCTGAAACAGGTGAAGGAATAGAAAAAATCAAAGAATTTGTTAAAGGGCAGATATGTATCCTTGCGGGACCTTCTGGTGTTGGAAAAAGTTCTATACTTTCAAAGTTAACTGGTATCCAGCTTAAAATTGGAGAAGTCAGTGAAAAACTAAAAAGGGGAAAACATACAACAACAGGTGTAAAACTCATACCTTTTGGGGAAAATTCTTTTATAGGAGATGCTCCGGGATTTTCAAGGGTTGATGCTTTATCTTTTGTGAAAAAAAATGAAATAAAAAATTATTTTAGAGAATTTTTGAGATACAGATGTAAATTTCCAGACTGTACACATACAAAAGAGCCGGGATGTAAAGTTAAAGAAGCTGTTAAAAATGGTGAAATTTCCTGTGAAAGATACAAAAGTTATCTAAAAATGATAAAAACATTTGTAGAAGACTTAAAAGATATATGTCCTTAAAGAACAGTGGCAATTTTTTTCAATTTTTCTATTTTATCCCGTAATTCTGCTGCTTTTTCAAATTCCCAGTCTTTTGCATACTGCCACATCTGTTTTTCTAATTTTTCTATTTCTTTTAATAGGTCTTCTTCATTTTGAATTTCATCAGGTAAATCCTCGTACATTTCTACTATTCCAAGCTCTTCTAAAGAAATAAGGTCTTTTACATCTTTTGAAACTGTTTGAGGAGTTATTCCGTGTTTTTCATTATATTCTTTCTGTAATTTTCTTCTTCTGTTTGTTTCTTCTATTGCTTCTTTCATCGCAGGGGAAATTTTATCTGCGTACAAAATTGCTTTTCCATTAACGTTTCTTGCTGCTCTACCTATTATCTGAATTAAAGCTGTTGTTGACCTTAAAAATCCCTGTTTATCTGCTTCAAGTACTGCCACTAAAGAAACCTCTGGCATATCTATTCCTTCCCTTAAAAGATTAACTCCAACAATAACATCATATTTTCCTTCCCTTAGCTCTTTTATTATTTTTACCCTTTCTATTGTGTCTATATCAGAGTGTAAATAGATTGCCTTTATTTCCCTTTCTTGAAGATAGTCTGCTAAATTCTCAGCCATTTTCTTGGTTAGTGTTATAACTATTGCCCTTTCATTCTTTTCCTTTAACTTCCATATTTCATTTATAAGGTCGTCCATTTGCCCTTCTGTTGGTCTTACTTCTATTTCCGGGTCAATTAATCCTGTTGGTCTGATTATCTGTTCTACAATAATCCCTTTTGAACGGTTTATTTCCCAGTCTGAAGGTGTTGCAGAAACGTAAATAGCCCTTTCTATTTTTTTCAAAAATTCTTCAAACTTTAATGGTCTGTTATCGTAAGCAGAGCTTAATCTCCATCCATATTTAACTAAATTTTCCTTTCTTCTTCTGTCTCCATTATACATAGCTTTAACCTGTGGAATGGTTACATGGGATTCATCAACAATCAGAAGGTAATCATCAGGGAAATAATCCATTAAAGTGTAAGGGGCTTCACCGGGTTTTCTTCCATCAAAATATCTTGAGTAATTTTCTATTCCCTTACAGGTTCCAAGTTCCATCATCATTTCAATATCATAATTTGTTCTTTGCCACAGTCTATTTGCTTCAATCTCTTTTCCAGCTTTTCTAAATGCTTCAACTTCAATTTCTAAGTCTAACTGAATCTGCTTTATTGCTTCAGCCATATCTGGTTTAGGAATTACATAATGGCTTGCAGGAAAAATAACAGTCCTTTCTATCTTTCTTTTTACATCTCTGTTGAAAATGTCAAGTTCAGAAATAGCGTCAATTTCATCTCCAAAAAACTCTATTCTAACTATGATATCTTCTGTATGTGAAGGTAAAACCTCTACAGTATCCCCTTTTACCCTGAAAGTTCCCCTTTTAAATGAGAAATCATCCCTAACATATTGGAGTTCAACAAGTTTCCTCAATAATTCCTGTCTGTCTATTGGCATTCCAACGTAAAGCTGAAGTCTTAACTTTTCATAAAATTCTGGAGTTCCTAACCCATAAATACAGGAAACAGAAGAAACAACTATTGTGTCTGGTCTTTCTATAAGACTTCTTGTTGCAGAGTGTCTTAATCTATCAATAGAATCATTAATAGAGCTATCCTTTTCTATATACAAATCCCTTTCTGGAACATAAGCTTCTGGCTGGTAGTAATCGTAATAAGAAACAAAGTATTCAACAGCATTATTCGGAAAAAGCTCCTTTAATTCCCTGTAAAGCTGGGCTGCAAGTGTTTTGTTATGGGCTAAAACAAGTGCTGGTTTACCGTATTTTTCTATTGTGTGGGCTATTGTGAAAGTTTTTCCAGTTCCAGTTGCCCCTAATAAAACCTGCTCTTTTACTTCAGTATCTAAATTTGTAATAAGCTCTTTAATAGCTTTTGGCTGGTCGCCAGCAGGCTTAAATTGGGATTCTATTTTAAATGGTGACCTTCTCATTTTTCTCCATTTTTCATTTTTTGGAAATACAATATAAGAAAATAAAGAGATATTTCTATATCAGTTTTTCTCCATCTTTTCTACGGCTTCGTAAACTTTACCAAGAAAATGATAAAACTCCACAAAT
>JALSSE010000041.1 GCA_026984415.1 Hydrogenothermaceae bacterium
GATACTCATTAAATGTAGATAAAATAAAAAATGAGATTGGATGGGAAGCAAAAGTAAAATTTGAGGAAGGAATACAAAAAACTGTTAACTGGTACCTTGAAAATATGGACTGGGTAGAAAGAAAACTAAAATACTTAAAAGAATACTGGGAAAAAGTTTACTGAAAATGTCTACCAAAATAAAAAAATACTCAAAAGAAGAATATATGGAAATGGTTGGCTCAGCATTAAACAAAGTTTTAAATAATAGCTGTATCATAATATTTTTTGGTTCTATTTTAGATGAAAGGTTTAGTAGAACTTCAGACATAGACGTTGGAATTTACTGTGGAAGGAAGTTAAGTGGTGAAGAGTACACAAAAATATTAGATGAAATAGACAGACTCCCAATATTAAGAGAAGTTGATATTATTGATATTTACCAGATAAAAAACAAAAATTTTCTGAAAAATATATTAAAGGGAAAAGTATGGAAAAATATTCCAGAACTGTGGAAAAATTTAGAAAATTATTAAATAAATTTAAAGAAATTGTTGAAAATCCTGTTTTTCCTGAACTTTTTAAAGAAGAGTTTCTTATAGAAATCACAACAAAAAGGTTTGAATACACATATGAATCTATGTGGAAAGCTATCAAAGAATTTTTACGGAAACAAGGTATTGAGTGTAATTCCCCTAAAAGCTGCTTTTCAGAAGCAATAAAAGAAGGAATAATTCCTGAAGAATACGAAAGAATACTATCAGAAATCGTAATGATGAGGAACAGGTTGGTACACATTTATGATGAAGAATCTGCTAAAGACTTATTTCAAAAAATTAAAGAAAAGGAAATTTTAAATACATTTGAAGTATCCTTAAAAGGTTTAGAAAAAGAAATTTAAAACTCAAAATTTTCCAAAAATCTATCTTCTGGTAAATGGTAATAAGGAGGTAGAGTTCTTAAGCGGGTATCTTCAAGGTGTTTTCCAACTGTAAAATGGTAAATTGTCTGGAATGTGTTATTCTTTAAACCTAAAATTTCATGGACTGCATCATCAAAAAAACATCCAATACCTGTTCCTCTAAAATTGTGGGCTTCTGCCTCCAAATAAAGAACCTGCCCTACCATCCCAGCCTCGTAATGTAAATATCTATACCTGTAAGGTTTCTTTTCTATCTCTGGCTTAAAATAAGATATCATTCCAAGGGAAAAACAGCTATCTCCAGCTATATCTTGCCTGCAACTTACAAGTTTTGCTGTAGTTTCAAAATTTCCCCTGTATAAAAGATATAAATCAGGTAAAATCTCTTCCCATAAGAAATCTGTAGAAGTTATATCTTTGAAAAGATTAAATAAATCCCTGTCCCTAACGTAAAAATACAACCCCTGTTCTAAACCTTTTACCCTGTGGACAAATATTGCCAGATTTATCTCAGGTTTATTAAGTTCAACATCAAAAGGTGAGAAACCTTTTATTTCCAGTGTTTTTTCTAAAATAGAAATAAAAACTTCTTTAGGCATAAATATTCTTCTGTCATAAGCGACTGCACTTCTTCTTTTTCTAATAATTTCTGGAGCTTTAAAAGGAGAAGGTATAAAACTTAAATCCTTTTCTAAAAGGTTTACTTCTTCCGTTTCTGTTTCTAATTTTTCAGCTGCTTCTGCAACTTGATAAATAATTTCCCATCTAACATGCTCTTTACTTAACCTGTTTGGCTTTCCAATAAATTCTTTACTACTAAAATATTCAATAAGATTTTCAGGTAAATTGTCTGGAACATCTTTTACCTTATTTGGATACACAAAGCAGATTACCTCTGGGAATTCTTCCTCATCTTTAACCCAATTCCTTTTATCCAATCCAAACACAGTTGAAATCTGTTTATCAGATACACTATTTAAAACCTTGACCTTCCATCCTAAAAGGTTTGCTGAAAATCTAATTGAAGCAATTGCATGTCCTACATCATGATTACAATACCTGTATGCCCTTTCTCCGTACTTCCACGCTTCCCTCCAGAAAATTGAAGTCAATCCTAACAAAAACCCATCTGTTCCAAAATGTATTTCAATTAAATCAGATACTTCTCTCTCAATATGACACAATTTTTCTAAATTATGGATTAAAGGATTATAGTGGAAAACACCTTCTAAATTTTCAAAAGGTAAGATGAGATAACTTTCTGTTGGATGTAAATTCCCACTTGAAGGGTTCATCCTTAAAGACCACTGGCTACCGGGGATTGATTTCCACGCTGACAGTCCAAGTGAAAGCTCTAAAAACTTTGAAACTGTATATTTATTAAAAAGCTGAATTTTATTAACTTTTTTATATAGATATTCGTAAGTATAGTCAGGGTCTTTGTTAATCAAAGGTAATTCTACATTTTCAGCACCTTCATAAAATCTAAACGGATTAGGCTGGTTTGCCCAGTCAAGATAACCTAATGAACGGGCTAATTTATTAAAATGGTGTTTTGTTCTTTCGTGGTAGTTTATAACAATTTCTGATTTATTCATTTTAATTCCTCATTTATAATCTTAGAATGGAAGGACTAATAAATTATATTTTAACAGGATTGATATTAGGAATTACTGCTGGAATATCTCCGGGACCATTAATGGCTGTACTGATTTCAGAAACAATAAAAGGAAATATTAAAAATGGTCTTATGGTTGCAGTTATTCCAGTAATTACAGATATTCCTTTAATTATACTGACAGTTTTCATTTTAAGGAAATTTAAGGATATTAATATTATCCTTGACATACTGTACATAATCGGCGGGTTAACTTTAATTTATTTTGGAATAAAAGATTTATTAACAAATAAAGTTAATATAAACTACAACCTGTCAAAATTCTCATCTTTAAAGAAAGGAATTATAACAAACATACTAAACCCACACCCATATATATTCTGGGTATTTATTGGAGTTCCATTTATAATAAATGGAAATTTATTACAAATTATTGGATTTGTGGCTTCATTTTTTACAGGAATTGTAGGTTCAAAAATAGTTATTGCCCTATCTGTTGAAAAAAGTAAACATTTTATACAGAGCAATTACTACCTGTACCTTATAAAATTATCAGGAATAATCTTAATCATTTTTGGAATTCTTCTTCTATTAAAAACAGGCTGAGGTAAACCCAGCCTTAAATTACAACAATCCTGATGATATTGATTCTAATTTTCCTGTAAGGAGTAAAATACCAATTAAAATAAGTAGAAGTCCTCCAACTATTTCTATAACAAGGAAATACTTTCTTACAAAATTAAAAAATTTGAAAAACTGGTCAATTGCAGCAGCAGTTATTATAAAAGGTATTCCAAGTCCCATAGAGAAAGCAAAAAGTAGTGTAATTCCCTGAAGTACAGTTTCCTGCTGTGATGCATAAATAAGAATTGCTCCAAGAACAGGTCCTATACACGGTGTCCACCCAAAGGCAAATGCAATTCCAACAATAAACGCCCCAATTATTCCAGCAGGTTTTCTTTTTACTTCTGTTGTTTTTTGTTTGTAAAGGATTTTATAAATTCCCGTGTAGTAGACAACATAAAGGAGAATAGCTATTATCAGAATTATTACAAAATCGTTAAAATAATCGTGGGTTGTTGCAAGTCCATATCCATAAAGTACAAGTGAAACCCCCATAAAAAGCAGCAGCCACTGTTTAACCTTTGGACTTTGGAAAATTCCAGTAAAATGTATACCTAAAAGGATAACAAGAGTCGCAGCAACTTTTGTAATTATATCCCTGTACTCGTGTAAAAACTGACCTACAAAAGTAGAAGCTGCACCGAGTAAAGTAAACACAAGTGAAAAACCAACAACAAAGGCAACTGCAGCATAAACAACACTCCAATCCCTTTTTCTTTCTTCTTCCTTTTCAACAGCTACAGTTTGAGCTGATACTCCTGATATATAAGCTATATATCCGGGAATTATAGGAAGCACACACGGAGATAGAAAAGCTATAATTCCTGCGAGAAATGCAGCTAAAACAGATACATTTGCTTCCACATTTTCCTCCTGTTAATCTTATTAGAATATAAATTAATCGAAAAAAAGAATATTACTGTGACATCCTCCCCTAACTAAAATTAGGGGCTTCCTGTTTCACAGAGGCATAGCTTACAAGGATATAGGGATTACTCCCAAGTATCCGTGCAGAGGCTGACCTCTCCACAGGCTTTACATTCCCACAGTCCGTAGGTAGGTTTTTTATAGTGGTTTTCTCCACTTTGTGCAGTCCTATTTTAAGTATGTTTATTGCAGAGTTTAAATCTCTATCTATTACCAGTCCACAACTTTCACACTTATAGGTTCTGTCTGATAATGTTATGTCTTCTTTTCTGTTTCCACATCTGCTACATGTTTTTGTTGTTGCTTCATATCTATCCACAGGTATAAGGGTTTCAAGGCTTTGTTTTAGCCTTGAGATTATTGCCCCTATACCTGTTGCCTGTATTTGCTTTCCAAACAGTCCACTGTGCCAATTTTTTATCTGTTCTTCTTGGATTAATACATATTCATACTTTTTTAGCAGTGATATTATTTTATTTTGTATATCTTTTCTTCTGTTATATATTTTTTGATGTTCCTTTTGTATTTTATGTTTTGTTTTATAGTAGTTTTCACTTCCTTTCTTCTGATGTGACAGTTTTTGTTGTAGCCTCTTTAATCTTTTGGTTTCTGATATTGCATAGTTTATTTTTATTCCATTTGATAAGGTTAGCTGGTGTTTTATTCCAAAGTCTATTCCTATTGGTTTGTTTATCTTTTCTTGTTTTATCTGGTCTTTGTTTATATAACAGGTCAAATATATGTAGTATCCGTCTGGTTTTTTAATAATTTCTGCTTTTG